>RFGN01000272.1 GCA_003696645.1 Gammaproteobacteria bacterium
CCCTTTCATGCACAAGCCGATCTTCCGGGGAGAGCGACAGGATATCGGCAAGGTATTGCCCTCGCGTCTTCTTGAGAAAATCCAGACGTCCGAGATCCAGAAACAACCCCATCATGTAACCGGAATCTGGTGTAAACAACCCGGTCTTTTCGGCAAGCGACTGCGCGACAAAGGCATGGTTGAGCGCCCGATGCCAGAAATAGTGGCTGCCTTCATTCAGGAGCGGGGTCTGTTGTGCATGTTGCCAGGCCAGTGACCAACGCGTAATTGCCAGAAATATCTCGGATGGCATATCCTCGATCTGGGCAAGCAGAAATCCCGGGTTTCCAGTATTCGCGCCCGATTGTTGCGTTGCAAAACGACAGGCCAGAAAGGTCAGGGCAGGATCAGAGACCACTATTTCAAGCATATGGGCGGCTGTCTTCTCCTGTCTGGCATGGCAGGCATTCAGACACCGAAGAATGGGCGGGTAGACAGGCAGCACCGGCAAGTCCACCTGTTCGGAGACGAGAGAGAGTTCTTTTTCAGCCATCGTCTCTCACTCCACTCTTTCGTCGAAACAGGATATCAAAGACCTGGTGCCCCAGTCGCTTGCCGCGCCGTTCGAACTTGGTCTCGACCCGCCCGGCGGGGCGTGGAATAAAGCCCTGATTCGGTGACACGTTCTCGAGCACCGGTATGGCATTCAGTACCTCAAGGATATGATCGGCATACGGTGCCCAATCCGTTGCCACATGGAAATGCCCGCCCTCCCGCAGCGCATTGACGACCAGATTGACAAAATCCGTCTGGACAATCCGGCGTTTATGATGACGTTTCTTGGGCCAGGGATCCGGAAAGAACAGGCGAATCTCATCGAAGCTGCCAGGAACAATCTGGGTCTGCAGGAACTCCACGGCATCCATCTGACTGACACGAAGATTGTTGAGACCAAGCCGATGGGCCTGAGACAGGACGCGCCCGACACCTGCCTGATAGACCTCTATACCGAGAAAATCCTTCTCCGGTTCGGCCTGGGCCGCAGCAATCAGGGCATCGCCCATGCCAAAACCGATCTCCATGATACGGGGACGCCCGACCCGGCCAAAACAGGCATCGAGATCAAGCGGATTCTGCGAAAAATCTATGCCGTAATCGGCCCAGTGGTTCTGCAGGGCCTCGCGCTGAGCACGTGTCATGCGACCCTGACGACGCGCGAAACTGCGGACAGACCTTTTACCAGAATCGGCCCGGCCGGCCTCCTCTGCCCCTGCACCAGCGCAAAACTGCCTGGTATTCATGGGAATCTACAGGATCAGACCTGTCATTGGGGACGAAGCACTGGCATAGGCCTTGCGTGGCATACGCCCGGCCAGATAGGCCTCTCGTCCTGCTTCAACCGCCTTTTTCATTGCCGATGCCATCAATACCGGATTCTGGGCTCCGGCGATGGCCGTATTCATCAACACCGCATCGCAACCCAGTTCCATGGCGACAGCAGCATCCGATGCTGTCCCGACACCGGCATCTACCAGAACGGGCACCTGCAAGGATTCAAGTATAAGGTGAATATTATGGGGGTTACGTATTCCAAGACCGGAACCGATAGGTGCGGCCAGCGGCATGACTGCCACACAACCCATCTGCTCAAACCGCTTGGCAGAAACGGGATCATCCGTGGTATAGACCATCACCTCGAACCCTTCTTCAATCAGTTGTTCGGCCGCATGAAAGGTCTCCAGGACATCCGGAAACAGGGTTTTTTCATCTCCAAGGACCTCAAGCTTGACGAGATTATGACCATCCAGCAACTCGCGTCCAAGCATGGCCGTTCTGACAGCATCCTTTGCCGTATAGCAACCGGCTGTATTGGGAAGAATGGTGTAGCGATCCGGCGAGATCACCTCAAGGAGATTGGGTTCATCGGGATTCTGACCGATATTGGTCCGGCGTATGGCAACGGTCACCACTTCGGCGCCACTGGCCTCGATTGCCTGACGGGTTTGTTCCAGATCCTGGTATTTGCCGGTCCCAACCATGAGACGGGAGGTGAAGGTCCTGCCGGCGACGGTCAATACATCTTCTGCGCTCACTGTCATGCTCCTGTTATAGTTATTATTATTCCTGTAATTATTATTTTTGGCAGGGTGGCTCTAACCACCACCAATCGCATGGACAATTTCCACACGATCCCCTGCCTTCAGGATATACATTTCATGCCGACTCTTGGGAATGATGACCTCATTCACCTCGACAGCCAGCCTGCGCCCTTCCAGACCTTCCTGCCGCAGAAGGTCGGCGATCGTATTCCCTGTCGTTACATTGTAACGTTTCCCATTGAGTTGAATCAAGAGTGGATGCATCATTTTCCCTGAAAATATAGATAGTTACTCCTCATTGTTAGTCATTTCCGGCGTTTATACGCCGATCTCGGGGGGGATGGAGACCACTTGACGATAGACATAATCGTGCTCCAGATCGGGGTTGGCCGACAGCACAAAATTGACGACATTGCTGTTTCCATGGATAAAATAATCGGTTTTCGACAACAGGCAGGCCTCAATTAGGACATCCTCACCCAATTTGTAGGGCGAAAAGCTCAGGCCAGCATTCATCGGATGGTTGGGGATGTGCATCTCTCCGAACTGACTGCGGGTGGCCTCATAGGTGATCATGCGCTCCCCATAGACCTGACGCAGATCCGAGATCACCTGCAGGGAATCGGAACATACAAACAGCCGGGCCTGATCATCAGATTCCAGCCGGGCATCAATCGCCCGAAGGTAGGCACCATAAGGCCTTGGATCCACCGACCGGAACTGCGTTCGCAACCAGACCTCACCGGTATCCTTGGCGCCTTCTCCACGAATATGTACACCGATAACCGGTCCGGAAAAATGCTGGCTGGCAAAATCATCGATCATTTCCTGGATATGCGGCTGCAGGTGGATATACTTCCGTATCAACTGATAAGGAAGGTTACGCTCCTTTGGCCAGAACTGCAGACCAACACTGCCTTCGGGCCAGATAAAACTGACCATGACATTGTCCTTGTCATAGTATTTACCCTTGTAATACACATTGGGA
>RFGN01000273.1 GCA_003696645.1 Gammaproteobacteria bacterium
CCAAAAGGACGAACCAGGAATATTGAAGTCACGACAGAAAGAACGGCAAACCCAAGCGTGGTCATCATCATCAACCGCTGATGCCCTCCCAGCATCAGGCATTGGCCGCAGGGCCCGCAACATACCGCAACCGTTCTTCCCAGGCTCAAAATCACAAGGACACCCCATCCTTCCGCATATCTCGGCCCGAACAGCAATAGCAGAACTTTGTCACCAACCGCAAGAACCGCGACAAACATAACCAAGGCGATGGCAGAAACCAAGAGCGTCACCTTGCCGATCACCCTCTCGAGCTTGCGTTTCTTGCCTTGGCTATAAAGCTCTACGATCATGGGTTGCAAGGCTGAATTAATAATCAGGGAAGCAATGCCAATTAGGAGCACCGTGCGCAGGGCGGCCCCGTATATGGCCACCTCATCCTTGGGGGCAAAGCTCCCCATCACCCACAGATCCGCCTGACTGACAGCCAGAAGCGCAAGATTGGTAATGAAGATTGGCCATGCAATCGGGCCATATTCCCGTGCAGGCACAAGTCTGGCAGGGCCGCACAGAGGAAGTCTTCGATTCAACCGAAGCATGGCCAGACATGACGCAAGCGCCGTTGCCACAACCATGATGGCCACCGCCATATCCAGGTCGAGACGTTGGCCGCCAAGATAATAATATCCCAGCAGAACGAACGAAATAATGCTGGTAGCCGGGCCTGTAAATAGATTCGCATGAAAGAAATCCTGAGCGCCCCGGAACGACTCGGACATAAAACGCACAACAGCAAACAAAAAAAACCAGCAAGCTGTCCAGCCCCCAAGTGCTGCCAGCTGTGGGGAATGGAATAGCACTCCGGAGACCCAATCATTGAGAATGACGAGCCAGAGCATGGCCAGAACCAGGCCAATCGTCAGGACAAAGCGAAATGTCGCGCGCAGGGCATGCTCGGCATAAATCGTTTTCTTCCGGGCCAGAAACCCGGCCACAAGTTTCAACGCCGTTTTGCTCATGCCTGCCTGCATGACGGTTGCCATAAACGTAACAACGCTGAAGGCCAAAAAATATACGCCCATATCCTCTTTTGAAAGAAGCCTCGCCAGCAGGGAGTAAACGGCAAGTCCGAGAACGGCGCCAAGCGCCTTGAAGAACAAGCCCCACCCTCCCGCAGAAAGCAACCTCTGCTTCAGTGGCCTAGGTTCGTTTTTTTTCGACCCATTTCTGTCTTGATTTCCCGCCATATCGGATGGTCTTCAGTCAGTCCAGGCCAAAACCAAACATTTCAATCTCCAGGGCATATCTGGAGCGAACCAGCTCAATGCTTTTGGCATCATAATAATCTTCGAGGGGGATGACATTGTTCCGCAAACCACTTTTCAAGCGGGGAAGCCGCTCCGGATCGTATGAAATTCCCAACCTGGTGCATACGTCCTGAACCCCTTCGCTTAAGGAATCATACCGAATGAAATAATCGACACATACCTTGCCATCGATAAGGTATTTATCCCTATCATTCATATCACCTCCGGCAGCCAGCCAGCTCCGGAAGCGTTCAATCTCAGTTGTCCCCTGAACCCGAACCTTGCCGAAACGCCATTTTCTCCGAAGGTTATCCAGACGCAGAGGCTCCGCTCTCACTCTTTCACAATGATAGAAAGCCGACACCAGACGATCAAAAGGGTTCCTGATTACACAGAACTTGAAATATTCTTCCCATACTTCCTCGCCCAATAGCTGCTTTATTCGGTAGGCCGGCATGTGATTGAACCATTTATGTCCAAATGAGTTCCGCCCTCGATACCCTACAATCCCCGACTCACCGACATAAGTCCCGCGTTCGTGTGAGTGAGAGATGCTATTTGCTGGAAGGCAATACGGCTCAAAAAAAAGTTCAACCGAAGTTCCCGCTGTCTTCGCTGTTTTTGTATAGATGAATTTTTTTCGATGGCTTACGAGCATTTCCTGCCTTCAATACAGATTTCTTTGGCCAACAGATACATGTGCGTCATTCTATGGATAGGCTAGACATTTGGCGAGCAAGTATGTTTTGCATTGTTAGCAACAAACAGACCTGTTCGGTTTTGTAGCACATGAGTTGTCCGCTTTGTGGCGGGCCTATCCGGCCCGCCGTTGCAGGCCTGCGGATGCCTGCGACTCCTTGAGTTTGCCTGTGCTGTCGTTGCTTTCGAGCAGGCGCGGGCCGTGGAAGATGGCCATGCCGCCATTCGGATAACGATGCACGCGCACCTTCACCTTGACGTAATGGTAGCGATACCGGTCCGCAGGGATCTGCAACTTCATGCCCTGAAAGCTCACCGTGTTGTCCTGGCCTACCACCCGCTCGTGCTTCTCGCACAGGATGTTGTCCAGGTCGCCACCGAACCAGGCCACAAACGCGCTGCCCTCAGCCTCGGCCTCAACCGCAAA
>RFGN01000274.1 GCA_003696645.1 Gammaproteobacteria bacterium
AGGCCCCGCTCTTGGCGATCACCCCCACCATCCCCCCAAGGAGGAGGGAGAAGAGGATGATCGTCACGTGCCCCGCGTCCTTCGTGAGACTCTCCAGGATGTAGTGATCCACGCTGCGCAACAGTCCCGTGAAGGGATTGTAGGTGAAGATGCAGGTCGCGCCGAACCAGATCCCGAAGAAGAGCGCCAGCACGACCTCCCGAAACCAGATCGCAAACCCGATCGCCAGGAGGGGGGGGAGAATCGAGATCCATCCCGGTATCACCCGCACGGAAAAACGCACGCGCTCCCGGTCGAGGGTGAGCCGAAGCGGCACGAAGCCACTCTCATCGAGGGTGAGCGAAACCTTGCAGGGGAGCGGCTCCCGGCATACTCCCTCCGCGATTCGCCGCTCCTGTCCCCCTTCATGGAAGATCGTGTAGGTGCCCCCTTTCGTGATCTCGATCTCGAAAGGAACCGACCGGAGGGCAAACGCCGGGATCACGACCGGTGCGCCCCGCGTATCTGCGAAAGCGGGCGAAGCCAGATGAAACGAGACGACCAGCACGATCCACGAAACGTGTCTCATCCCTCCTCCTTCCTCCCAGCCAGGTCCTCGAAGGCATGGGCCGGCCCGGTTTTGAGCCGATGCGTCACGGTTCGCCCCGCATGGTAGCACCCCGTGGCCGCTACGGCAAGTCCCCCGCACAGGCCCGAATGAACCACCCAAAAAAGTGATAGACCCCGTTGCGGTTGATCTCGCAAGAGATCATGATGGTTGTTGAGCGAAAAACCTTCACCAACGGGGTGATCCATTGGATGCTCCAGGATTTTCCGGGAGAGATCTCCTGATGACACGCTCGCATCAGAAACAGATCGGCGACAATCGAAATCCCAAAGGAGTTCTCGATGCGCTTCTCTTCCCGAGTCACCTGATGCTCTCCAAGCCCCACCCTCTGTGCCATAATGAGTGAGACAGGAAACCGAAGGCACTGGTTGTCAAGTAAGTGATTCGTTGGTATATCATGTGGCTTCAAGCAATTATTGTGCCTGCCAAGATCATGGAATCGAGTTTTGAGAAAAACCATTTTGTTTCAAGGGGGTTATCTATCTTGTTCTTTGTTGACTTTTCTGCCGGCGTATGATATCTTACCAGACATCCGACTGGTGAGTCTGGTTACAAGACCGGAGAGAGGACGATTCCAGCGTTTCGATCCGGTTGAGGCTTCTCCTTATATGACGGGCTGCATAACGCCCCTCTCCCTCCCCTTCTCCAGCGGAAAGGGCACAAAAAGTTACTCGCAACTCAATAGGTAGTTGGGCAGGCGGAAACACCGCCAAGCTGCGCCGACGGGATGGGGTAGGCTGTGCAACAGCGATGGGATAGGATGGCGGCATGAAGCCTCGGATCTACACGGACACATCCGTCCTGGGCGGCGCTGGTTGTCAAGTAAGTGATTCGTTGGTATATCATGTTGAGAATCCTTCCAACGAATTTCCGCTCAAGTTTGATGAAGTTGTAGCTATCAGCTAGCGGCCTAAATCAAGTATGGAGGGCACGGTATTGGAGGGCACGGTATGAATGGGGAATATACAGCGGTGATCAAGAAGGAAAATGATTGGTGGATAGGATGGATTGAAGAAGTCCCAGGGGTGAATTGCCA
>RFGN01000275.1 GCA_003696645.1 Gammaproteobacteria bacterium
GACTGAAATATTTGAGGAGATTTGGCATGTGGCTGTATTTAAAGAGGAGCCTGCCCCCCCGAGTGCCTTGCCTTACACTTCCGATCGAATCCATTTCGTACCCATCAAACCATTTGGCGGCTCTTCCTTCCGGGAGAAAGTTTCCATCTTCACCCAGGCACCCTCGGTATTGAAAGTGGTCCGGGAAACCCTGAAAAAAGTGGACCTCTTTCAATTTCGGGCTCCGACCGGTATAGGAGTATGGCTCATTCCCTGGTTGAGTTGGTTTTCCGGGAAGCCCGGCTGGTTCAAATACGCCGGGAATTGGGCACAAGCGCATCCTCCCCCGGGGTATCGCTGGCAGCGTTTTTTCCTCCAAAACCTGCAAAGGAAAAAGGTCACCATCAACGGCCGCTGGCCCAAACAACCCAAGCACTGCCTGAGTTTTGAAAACCCCTGCCTGACCCAGGCCGATCGGGAAACAGGGGCTAAGGTCTTGCGGGAAAAAAAGTTCCAGCCACCCTGGAAGCTGTGTTTCGTCGGCCGACTCGAAACGGCAAAAGGAGTGGGTCGAATTCTGGAGGCCCTCCGAGCCTTTCCAAACCCGGAAACCATCGGAAGCATTCATTTTGTCGGTGATGGCCCCGAACGTGTGAATTTCGAAAAAGAGGCGGCTTCACTACCCATGGATGTCCAGTTTCACGGCTTTTTGCCGCGCGAAGAGGTTTTCCAAATCTACAGACAATGTCATTTTTTCCTGCTGCCAACGGATTCGGAAGGCTTCCCCAAGGTGGTGGCGGAGGCTGCAAATTTTGGGTGTATCCCGGTGGTTACGAGCGTATCTTCCATTCCCCATTATATCCGCCATGGTAAAAATGGTTTTCTCTGGGATCCAGTAATGGACTTTTCAATAAGTTTTCGTTCAGTTTTTGAGGGAGATACCAGACATTATTCCAACATCGGCAAACGGGCATATGCTTTGGCCGAAAAGTTCACATTTGAACGATACCACCAGAGAATAGTAAAAGAAATCCTTGAAGGCTAATAACAAAAAATGGCTCTGGTTATTGGGGCTCCACGTTTTGCTGGGTGTGGTGCTGGCCTTCTATCGTCCCCTGAGCACCTTTTGGGGTGCCGGCGCTTTTTTTTGGTTCTTTTTCCAGACCCTCCGCACCCGCAACAGAAAGGGAAGTGCCTACCTCGGTGCAGCCTACATCGTAGGCCTGGAGGTGTTGCTAAGAATGTGCGGGGCGTCTTTGTTCTGGGAGTTTGGAAAACTGGCTTGTCTGGTCTTGCTTGGAACCGGGCTGATGGTTGAGCCTAGAAGAAAATACGCCTATCGTTATTTTCTGATCGCGTTGTTGTTGTTGCCGGCTCTGTTTCTCGGGGCGGACGTGGATTTCAATCGCTTCCGCCAAAACCTGACATTCCAGCTCGGTGGGATGTTTCTCCTCTCCCTTTCCTGTGTCTATTTTGCAGGGCGTCCAATGTCTCGGGCAAACCTTCAGGTGCTCATGCGGATGGTGCTTTTACCGACAGGTTCCATGGTGACCTATTTATTCCTGGTCACACCATCCCTGGCGGAAATTCAATTCACCCTGAGCGCCAATTTTGCAGCCAGCGGAGGGTTCGGTCCCAATCAGGTAAGCACCATTCTGGGACTGGGCATGTTGCTGTTATCTGCCAATTTTCTCCTGCGCTGGCCGCCATTGTTCAGTCAATACACGGATTTACTGTTGCTAGGACTGCTTGGATTTCGGGCCTTACTGACCTTTTCGCGCGGGGGGGTGGCTGGTTTCCTGCTCGCCATCGTCCTGGCCTATACGGTCTATTTGTACACCAATCGAAGTGCCGCCCGCCAAAAGCTCCTGGTTCGCTGGGTGACCATTTTGTCCGTGGTGGGAGTTTTGTTTCTGATAGTCAACCAGTTAACCGGTGATTTGTTGTTGCATCGGTTCCGGGGAGAAACCACCTCCGTTTATCTGGGCATCGAGGAACATTCCCTAGACAAAGCCACCAGCGGTCGAACCAGAATCATGCAAACCGATTTACAAATCTGGCAGGATTACCCCATCTGGGGGGTGGGAGTGGGGGAATCCAATCGAATCAGACCTGAGTATGGGTACAAAAACATTTCCCATATCGAACAAACCCGTCTTCTGTCAGAGCACGGAATTCCCGGCGCGATTGTATTGTTGTGGCTGGTGGGAATGATTGGATACCGGGCATTGACCCAAGCCCGCATTCAAAAGTTCCTGGTACTTGCCTTTTCCCTGTTCTCATTCGCTACCATGTTCCATTCGGCCACTCGGCTCGCTGTCGTTGGGTTTTTGTTTGGTCTTGGTTTGATTTCCCTGTATGAAAACCATCTTGTACATCGGCAACCACCTGTCGCGCAACGGCGCCTACCCGTCCGTGGCCGAAAGTCTGGCGCCGCGGTTGCTCCCTGAGGTCAAACTGCATCTGGTCTCCCGTCGAAGGAACCGTCTGTTTCGGCTGGCGGACATGCTGTATGCCGTCCTTCGTTACGGTCGGCAGGAACAGCCGGTCCTCATCGATGTGTACAGCACCCTGAATTTCTGGTACGCCGTTTTATCCGCAGCCTTCTGCCGGATTCGGGGTTTGCGTTATTTCTGCGTGCTCAGGGGGGGAAATCTACCCCGGCGCCTGAAACAAAATCCCTTCCTGTGCCAGGTACTTTTCGGAGGAGCGGAAAAATTAATCGCTCCATCGAGATACCTCCAGGTCGCTTTTCAGGAAGCAGGCTACGATGCCGTGGTCATCCCAAATGGCATC
>RFGN01000276.1 GCA_003696645.1 Gammaproteobacteria bacterium
GGCTTATACGCAATGGGAGAGAGCTGACACTCAAGGGTCGCGTTGGTCAGCGTGTACCATCCCGATGATCAGAGGTTCAATACGGTTTTAAGAAAGGGGATGCTCAATTTTCTTTGTGCAGAAAGCGATGCATGATCGAGTTGATCCAGCGTTGTCATCAAGGTTTTCAAATCACGTCGGCTTCTTCTGAACAAAAATTCTATTGCATCATCTGAAAATATGACACCACGTCTCAAGGCACATTGTTTGACCAGCGACTTCGTCTGTTCCTCATTCAGTGTTTGCAACAGAAACTCCGGGCCCCATGACAACCTTGAACTAAGGTCTTCAAGATTAAATCTGCATTGTTGTGGAAGTTTTCTGGCCGATACGACAAGTGGATATCTTTTTTCCAACATTTCATTCACCAGAAAAAAGACATCCTTTTCCAGGTTTGTCTGAGCTATCGAATCGATATTATCCAGACAGAGATACTGTAACTCAGAAAGATTATCCTTCATTTTCTGCAGAACCTGCCTGCTGTTTGTTTTTTGCATGTCAAGCACACCGCCTTCAAGCCCTTTGTCCGCAAGGTCATGATGTACTGCCTGAATAAGGTGCGTTTTTCCCGATCCGGACGGCCCCCATAGATATATCGACAGAAAATCCTGGATTCTTTTCAGAGACTCAACGGCAATACTGTTATGTCCAATCAGAAAGGTCTCGAAGCACTGTGGGTGCCAGTTTTTGAAATCAAGAGGTATTTGCCTGTCCCATTCCTTGCAGGATGTCATAATACATCATCCATTCTCGAATGGTTTTTTCCATTCCTGCGAGCCAGCATGGACCAACGATAGACATATTCGACTCCACTGACCAATACTGTCAGCAATACAATAAATACCAGAACCTGATTCAAGACACTCAGCCACTCTCTTGAAAACGCCATGCTTGAAAGCACACCGATGCAAAGAACGATCTGAAAAAACGTATTGGCCTTGCTGGACAGAAGAGGAGAGATCTGCAATGGCCCAACAAGACGAATATAGGCCCAGGCTCCAAGCAGAATCGTCAAATCCCGCATCAGAATCAGCACGATCAGCCACCAGGGAACTTTGTTGACTACCCCCAATATGATAAAAACCGTCACCAATAAAAATTTGTCGGCCAATGGATCAAGATAGCTTCCCAAGGTTGTTGTCCAGCCAAATCTTTTGGCAAGGTAACCATCAAGTCCATCACTGACCCCTGCCAGCACAAAAAGCACCAGCGCTGGCAATGCTTGACCCCTCATGATAAGCCAGGCGACTGGCAGAACCATCATTATCCTGGCGATACTCAAGATATTGGGAATGTGCCGACCGCTTATCATTTCCACCGATACTGCAGGGTTTCAGTTGTGCCTACAGATGCATTGTCCGCATTTTCCTGATCATTTACTGTAACTGGATGGACTACCTTTTTGAGTCTGACTATCTTGTCCAGGTTGAGCTCCAGTGTCTTGAGACCATCATGCGTGATCAGCTCAAAAACCGCTGCATCGCCCTCCAGTTTTTCCAACCGAAATGTGTCAACAGACTCCATATCCTGAAGGAGTTCTTCCATTTCTTTCAGGATATTCAATGACAGGTTTCCTTGAAGTTTCAATCTAACCTTTTGGGCCTCAAACCTCTCCCGGTTTTCAAAGAATTCTGTTCGGATATTCCTTCCTACAAAATCCTCAAGGGCTGAAACAATCATCTCGGCGCTTCCATCAATCGCCAGCACCCTCGCCGCGTGGGGAAGATAATGTTCCCAACGCGCAAGCCATTGCCCCTGACGATCGATGATCAATTGACCAAGCAACAAGGACGAGGTATCAAATGACTTCATCCATTGGTGTATCCACTCTGGAACCCTGTCAGCATTCTCCAAGGATGGCTGTTTTTCTTCGAGCTGCGCATCTGCCCTGGACCAATCGAATGGTTGCTCCTCCCCAAAGGCATGCTCAAGGAGCGCTTCTGAGGAGACAAAGCGTATCGGCCAAGCCATGACATTGGCCATATCTTGCAAATTTTGTACCCATTGACGGCGCTGCTCCTCCAAAAAATGCGTATCTCCTGCCATGCCAAGTTCTTCTAGACCGAGAAAATCGAAGATCACCACTGTCTCCGGACGCTTGCCTAGCCAGGGTTGCAGACCTTTCTCAACAATCATGTGTTGAATGGCCACCTCGTCAAAGACAAGACTCAATATCTGTCTTTCTTCAGGAGGGTCCTTTGTTATATCTATCTCCGGGTGATAACTGAACTGGGTCACCCACTGGGATGCCTGTCTGCGGACCCTGGAAAAATTGCTGATCACGGTTTCCCTGTCATCTCCGGTCAACCGCATCATCAGACGATCAAATGCCTGGATCATGATCCTGTTGCGCACCTTGACCGTCTGGTTCTCTACCGGCATTTCAACGCGCCAGAGATTACTTTCTTCTGCAACAGTCTCGGTCGCAGCCATCGGGCCAATAACAAGAACCATTAGCAGGCATAACTTGGATATCCACTTCATCCGCGCTATTATCGCGTCTTTCATCCGTGTTTCTCAACTAAAATTGGGTGAGGGTATGAATCCGTTTATAATGCCCCTTTGTCCATAGCCTTGCCTATTCAATATGAAACAGCCTCACAAGGAACCCCTGTCCTACAAAGATGCCGGTGTCGACATCGATGCAGGCAATGCACTTGTCGAACAAATAAAACCCGCTGTCAAACAAACCTTGCGACCCGAGGTATTGACCGGTCTGGGCGGTTTTGGTGGCCTGTTCAAGCTGGCTGGAACCTACAGGGAACCCGTGCTGGTTGCCTGTACAGACGGGGTGGGCACAAAACTCAAGCTGGCCATTGACTACCACAGGCACGATACGGTTGGTATTGATCTGGTGGCGATGAGTGTAAACGACCTTATTGTTCAAGGGGCAGAGCCCCTTTTTTTCCTTGACTACTATGCCACCTCCAAGCTGGATACGGACACTGCCGCCCGCGTCATCGAAGGCATTGCGGAGGGGTGCAAACTGTCAGGTGCGGCGCTCATAGGTGGAGAAACCGCTGAAATGCCAGGCATGTATCTGAATGACGATTACGATCTGGCAGGCTTTTGTGTTGGTGTCGTTGAACAAGACCATATCATTGATGGTCATCGCGCTCGTGCGGGAGATGTTCTGATTGCGCTGGGCTCATCGGGACCGCATTCAAACGGCTATTCACTGATCCGAAAGGTGCTCGAGATTACTGATACCGACCCGGCCCGTACGGCACTGGAAGAGACCTCGCTGCTTGATCATCTCCTGGCACCCACACGGATCTATGTCCAGCCCATTCTGAAGCTGTTAAAGGATATTCCCGTTCATGCTCTTGCCCATATCACCGGGGGCGGACTGCCTGAAAATTTGCCTCGGACTCTGCCAACACATCTCAAGGCCGTCATTGACACGCGCAGCTGGTCTTGGCCAGCGGTGTTTCAGTGGCTGCAGGAACAAGGACAGATCTCTACCGAGGAAATGTATCGTACCTTCAATTGTGGTGTAGGAATGATAATCTCTGTTCCGGAAGAACATGGAGACAAATGTATCGAAATTGTGTCTAAAAACGGCGAAAATGCATGGAAAATAGGCTTTCTTGAGGAAAGATCCCCAACCGATACACCCATGTCCATGATCTGATGGAACAGGCTACCACCTTGAACATAGTTGTTTTGATATCCGGAAATGGCAGCAACTTACAAGCAATAATCGATGCATTCAAGGAAAAACCGGGCATGGTCAATATACGTGCGGTCATCAGCAATGAGGCCAGTGCATTCGGTCTGAAACGGGCTGAGCGGGCCGGCATTCCCCATCACGTCATCGATCATACACTCTTTTCAGACCGCCAGAGTCATGATCTTGCCTTGCAGAATGCCATCGACCTTTACAAACCGGATCTGGTGGTTCTGGCCGGATTCATGCGTATCCTGACACCCGAATTTGTACAGCACTATCACGGCAGAATGATCAACATCCACCCTTCTCTGCTTCCGGCGCTACGTGGGCTGCATACCCATCAGCGTGCGATTCAAGAAGGAAGGGCCGTTCACGGAGCCAGCATTCATTATGTCACCGAGGAACTCGACGGCGGACCCGTGATTATGCAAGGTGAGGTTCCGGTACTTCCCGATGATGATCCAGATACCCTGTCAGCGCGCGTTCAGGTTATAGAACATAAAATGTATCCCATGGTGATCAGATGGATCGCAGAAGGTCGACTAAAACTGGATAACAATCGAATCAGCCTGGATGAAAAGATTCTTGAAAAACCCGTTCAATATACGTCTGACTTGCCGATATGTCATTAATGGCCTGATTCTCGTAGGTATAGCCTTGCTGGCCGGTCCGCTACCGCTACTTGGTGCAGAGGAAAATGTCCTGGCTCCATTCGAGGCTGAATATCTGCTCAAGCGGGGCAGCTTTACTGTGGGAAGCATGCACCGTAGACTGTACAAGGATGACAAGGGTTATTACATTTTCGAGTCTTCCGCCCGACCCAGAGGCCTTTTATCCCTGTTCACCAGCCACGAAATCCATGAAAAAAGTCGCTGGTATTTTGATCAGGGCAAGATCATCAGTCAAAGGTATGAATATATCAGTGGCAGCCGCAAAAAAAGAAAGGCGTCCACCATTGAATTTCATCCGGATTTGTCCAACGCGCGGGGAACCTACAAGGGAAGACCCTGGGTTATCACCTTACCTGAAAAACAGCCGATCTATGACCGTGCCAATTATCAACTGGCCCTTGTCCTGGATATCCGCAACAAGAGGGAACCATTGGACTATCTGTTCATCAAAAAGGGCAAGATCAAAAACTATCGTT
The DNA here is from genome assembly GCA_003696645.1 of Gammaproteobacteria bacterium. Classification (GTDB taxonomy): domain Bacteria; phylum Pseudomonadota; class Gammaproteobacteria; order J025; family J025; genus J025. The sequence goes on from RFGN01000276.1 coordinate 4,860, forward strand.
TCAAAAGAACAGGGCATGAAAATATCAATACCCCGGCGGGACATTTTCGAACCACAAGGATAGAACGAGTTGGTGACAAGAGAAAAACCACCATCTGGCTGGCCCGCGAGCTAAATTATATGCCCGTCAAACTTGAACAGGACGACGAAGATGGTGCACACTACACCCTGCTTCTGAAGTCTTTTCATGTTGACACCCCTTAAACAGGAGAAACCCATGCGTGTCTCACAACTATTACTGTTTTTAACGTTCTGTCTCTCCCTGCCTGCCTTTTCTGACAACAATGGCCCTTACAATCGTATCCACCTTACCGCCAATGCTGAAAAAAAGGTGGAAAACGACATCATCACGGCCAATCTCTACGCCGAGGTTCAGGGTGAGGATCTGGCCAAGATTTCCGAAGAGGTCAATCGGCGCATTCAAGAAGGAATGAGACTAGCCAAATCCTATCGCGCCATTCATGTCCAAAGTGGCAATTATTCCACCATCCCGGTCTACAAGGATTCAAAGATCATTGCCTGGCGGGTGCGCCAGTCGATCGAACTGGAAAGCTCGGACATTACTTCTGCCAGCTCACTACTGGGTAAACTACAGAATGTCCTTGCATTGAAAGACATGCGTTTTACCCTTTCTCCCGAGACACGCACAAAGGTTGAGGATGAACTTAGCGCCGACGCGCTTGCGGCATTTGAACACCGGGCCAGCCTGATCACCGAACAACTGCACCACAAACACTACAAGATTGTCGAGATACAGATCCATTCCGGTAACAATCCCCAGCCCTATGTGCCTCTGGCCCGAGCCAATATGGCCATGGATACGGATCGTTTTGCCGTCATCACCTCAGAACAGACCAGCCGCGTCACCGTGATTGGTACGATTGAGCTGGAATAATTCGTTCTTGTGCCTGATCAGGCATATCTAACAGAATTTACGGCATGAATCTGATTAATATCAGTGCCATACTGGTTACCTTGGCGGCTTTGTTCAGCTTCCTTAACCATCGCTTTCTAAAACTTCCTGCGGCCATAGGCATCATGCTGACGGCCCTGCTCTTTTCACTGATTCTGATGGGACTCGAAGCCCTTGGCCTGCCTTTTCGGAGTATTGCCAGTCATATCCTTGACGGTATTGATTTCAATACAATGGTCCTGCAAGGCATGCTCGGCTTTTTGCTGTTTGCAGGAGCACTGCATGTCAATCTGGATGACCTGCTGGAAAATCGCTGGCCCATTCTCAGCATGGCCTCAATCGGGGTTGTTCTGTGCACCTTTTTGGTGGGCACCTTTGTATGGCTTGTCCTGAATGCACTTGGATGGCCACTGCCCTATATCTATTGCCTCCTGTTTGGAGCGTTGATCTCGCCAACTGATCCCATAGCCGTTCTTGGTATTCTCAAATCTGCCGGAGCACCAAAGAACCTTGAATCAAAGATTACCGGTGAGTCCTTGTTCAATGATGGCATGGGGGTTGTTGTTTTTCTTGCCTTGCTCGGTTTTGTCTCCGGGCCGCATCCATCTGTCTGGCAAATCGGAGGGCTGTTCATTGTTGAGGTAATCGGAGGTATTCTCCTGGGATTGCTGCTCGGTTACCTCTGCTACCTGTTTCTCAAACAGGTAGATCAGTATCAGGTCGAGATTCCCATCACGCTTGCCATTGTCATGGGGGGCTATGCCCTTTCGCATGTCTTGCATGTTTCAGGGCCCCTGGCCATGGCCATATGTGGCCTGATGATAGGCAACCGGGGTCGAAATCTGGCCATGTCTGAAAACACTCGCCATCATCTTGACACCTTCTGGGAACTGCTTGATGAAATTCTCAATGCCATACTTTTTGTATTGATCGGCCTTGAAATCCTGGTCATCAGTATAGTGGGTCAAGGGTTGTTGGCCGGAATCGTAGCCATTCCATTGGTCTTGCTGGCACGACTAATCAGTATTGGCGTACCCATTTCTGTACTTCGGCGAACCCATTTCTTTACCGCTAACAGCATCAAGATCATGACCTGGGCCGGCCTTCGAGGTGGTATCTCCATAGCCTTGGCACTGGCCTTGCCAGAAGGAGTATACCGGAATCAAATTATTCTGATGACCTATGTTGTGGTGATCTTTTCTATTCTGATACAGGGGTTGACTATTAAACCCGTATTGCAACATTGGGTGCCAGATCTCTCGCCACCTCGGAAAAATTAAATCAATCTTTCAATATCTGATGCTTATATAAAAACTGAATGAGTTGTTTCCAAGGCCGTTGGCAGCTATTATGCCCGCACGGAGCGACATGCAATTCTACCTCTCTTGCTGAATCTGCCAACTGCCTGGCATGATCAACCTGTATCAGCTCATCCTCGCTGCCATGAAATATCCAGACGGGTATCTTCAATCGTTTGATGATCTTCAGGTTGTCAAAACGGTCTCGCAACAAGAAGGATGGGTATCCCTTTTCTCTGACCAGCCTCGCCAATGTCGAAAAAGTAGACTCCAGACAGACTGCTGCTAGTGGTCGCTGATCAGCAAGCAACATTGCAACAGCCCCACCAATGGAACGTCCATAGGCAAAGATACGTTCTGAATCCACATCCTTGCGATGGATCATCTTGTCATAGCTCTCCACGATCGTTTTCGCCAGGCTGTCTTTGCTGGAACGTCCCGTTGCATCAGCATATCCTGGGTATTCCACCAGACAAACCCCGATTCCAGCAGCAGTCAGTTCATCCATCCCATCCAGCCACTGGTATGCAGTTTCTGCATTGCCATGTGTAAAGATCATCAACGGATATGGCTTGGCCTGTTCCTGATAAGGTTTGATCAACAGACAGAATGCCCCGTTACTGAGATTGATACGCTCCACATTGCGAGGAAGGTGCTCGGGGACAAGACCATGTGGAGAAGGATAAAGCAACCTGCGTTGGAACAACAGCAGAAACAGGGCCGCCAGGAGCATGAAAAGCCCCAGGGCGGTCAATATTGATATCAGAAGCTTGTACAGGTCCAACTAGACATCAATCTGGGATACAGACAAGGCATTGTTCTCGATGAATTCGCGCCTGGGTTCCACCTGATCTCCCATCAGGGTGGTAAAGATTCCATCGGCCGCTACCGCATCCTCGATCGTCACTTGCACAAGATTTCTCGACTCTGGCATCATGGTCGTTTCACTGAGCTGTTCAGGATTCATCTCTCCAAGACCTTTGTATCGCTGGATAGACTGTCCCTTGCGGGCCTCATTCATCAACCATTGCACGGCTTGGCCAAGATCCCTGAAAGATGCTTCACGATTACCCTTGACCAAAGTAATATCCGGATTCTTCATCTTTTCCTGAGTTCGATACATCTCGTGTATGCCGATATACTCACCTCCCTGAAAAAAACCCGATGTCAGTTCAGCCCTGTTTGCCACCCCATACACATATTCTTCAATGTTCAAGCCATAGAACTGATCCCCTTCAAAGCGTGGCTCCAGATGGTAACGAATGCTTGAGGTTTGTTTGTCATTCAATGACTTTTCTGTCTGTTTCAACCATATGCCAAGGGTCTCCCTATCATTCATGTCTGCAGGCGAACATGTGCCATGCAAAAGGATATGATGCAAGAACTGGTGTATCGGCCTGCTCGGGTGATTTTCAATAAATGTTTTTATATTCAAGTACTTATTTACAATATCGGCAAGCTCATCGGGCACTTCTTCTGAAGTATCCTGAATCTGAACATCCTCGACAGCCAATTCTGTCAGATAGGCCTGCAGGGCCTGATCATCCTTGACGTAGCGTTCCTGCTTGCCACGCTTGACCTTATATAAAGGGGGTTGTGCAATATACAGGTGTCCACGTTCGATGATTTCATACATCTGACGATAGAAAAAGGTCAGAAGCAGCGTTCGTATATGTGAACCGTCCACATCGGCATCTGTCATGATGATGATATAGTGATATCTCAATTTATTGATATCAAAGTCATTCTTTCCAACACCGCAACCCATTGCCGTAACCAGGGAGGCAATTTCATCGGATGAAATCACACGATCGAAACGAGCCTTTTCAACATTGATTATCTTGCCCTTGAGTGGCAATATCGCCTGATTTTTTCTATCTCTACCCTGCTTGGCCGAGCCTCCAGCAGAGTCTCCCTCAACAAGGAAGAGTTCCGATCTTGACGGGTCCTTTTCCTGACAGTCGGCCAGTTTTCCTGGAAGGCCTGCCACATCCAGCACCCCTTTTCTTCGTGTCATTTCCCTCGCCTTTCTGGCCGCCTCGCGGGCCCGTGCAGCATCCATGATTTTACTGACAAGCATCTTTGCTTCTCCTGGATTCTCGAGCAGATAATCCTTGAGAAAATCGGATACAAGATTGTCTACGATGGTTTTTACCTCTGATGAGACCAGTTTATCCTTTGTCTGGGATGAAAACTTCGGATCTGGAACCTTCACTGACAGGACAGCCGTCAGTCCTTCGCGAATATCATCTCCTGAAATACTAACCTTTTCCTTCTTTCGAAACCCTTCTTTCTCTATATAGCTATTGAATGTTCTTGTCAGCGCTGCCCTGAAACCAGATAAATGTGTTCCACCATCCTTCTGGGGAATATTGTTGGTAAAACAGAAGATGTTTTCCTGATACGAGTCATTCCACTGCATGGCGACCTCAACTGTTACATCCTGCTGCTCGGAAACCATATAGCATGGCTTTGAATTGATATTCTTTTTGTTTTTACTCAGGTACTCAACAAATGCCTGGATCCCACCCTCATAGCAGAAAAACTCCTCCCGGTCGTTTCTGTCGTCTCTGAGCAAGATGGAAACACCCGAGTTGAGAAAAGAAAGTTCTCTTAGACGTTTGGACAGTATTTCGTAGTGGAACTCTGTATCGGAAAAGATTTCTTTACTCGGTTTGAAAGTTATCTCTGTACCGGATTCCTGAGATTGTCCGATCTCTTCCAGCGGAGATACGGGATTTCCCATCTTGTAGGTTTGACGATATCGCTTACCATCTCTGGATATCGTCAAAGTCAAGGATTCTGACAGTGCATTGACCACAGAAACGCCCACTCCATGCAGGCCACCGGAAACCTTGTATGAATTGTCATCAAACTTGCCACCAGCATGAAGTGTCGTCATGATCAATTCCGCTGCCGAGATTCCCTCCTCCTGATGAAAATCAACGGGGATACCTCTTCCATTATCAGAGACCGTTACTGAACCATCTGTATTGATAACTACACGTATTCTGTCACAGTAACCGGCAAGTGCTTCATCGATAGAATTATCCACCACTTCAAACACCATGTGATGGAGTCCACTGCCATCATCCGTATCTCCAATATACATGCCAGGTCTTTTTCTGACCGCATCAAGGCCTTTCAAGACCTTGATATTGGAAGAATCATATTTTTTATCCATAGTTTTTCCTATTATTGTTCCACGTGAAACAATCCGTACAATGTTTCACGTGGAACATTCATAACCTCATTGGCATAATGACATACTGGCTCTGCTTCTTGTCATCGTACGCTTCGATCAGACAACCGCTGCTGGCATCCTTGAGCTCTATCTGGACCTTTTCTGATTTGATGACGCCTAAAACATCGAGAAAATAACTGCAGTTGAATCCGAGTATCATCTCATCTTTTCCAGAGAATTCCGCCGACAATTCTTCTTCCGCCTCATCCTGATCTGTATTATGTGTCTTCAGTTTCAATAATGAAGGTCTGATATCAAATTCAACCGATTTATAGTTTTCATTCGACAACACAGATACACGGTTGATTGCATCTCGCAGGATCTGTCTGTCGATAATAAGCTTCTTATCGCAATCTTTTGGTATCACTTTCTGATAATCCGGGAAACTGCCATCTATCAGTCTTGATATCAGCCTGTTCTCGCCAACTTTAAATTCGATAAACTCCTTGTTCAGTTGGATCAAGACTTCCTGATCAGGGTCGGCCAGTAATCTGTTCAATTCAAGTATACATTTTCTTGGAACAATGACTCCCTTGCAGTTTCCCTCAACATTGATGGCGGCACTCTCGGATACAGCCATCCTATGTCCGTCTGTAGCCACTGCACGCAGTGTATTCTCACCAATATCCATATAGAGTCCATTAAGATAGTAACGGACATCCTGCTGTGCGATGGAAAAACTGGTAGACTCGATCAAATCCTTGAGCTCACTTCCTGTCAAATTGAGTCTGAGATCAAACTGACCGCCACGAATCGTTGGGAAATCTTCGACAGACATGGTATTCAGGGAAAATCTTCTGGAGTTCGACCGTACCTGTACATGATTGTCCTTGAGGGTCAGTTCCAGTGTTGAACCATCTGGATGATTTCTGACAATATCAAACAACTTTCTTGCCGGAACCGTTACAGATCCCTGTTCACCAACTTCAACGTTTATTCTTGTCTCGAACTCAAGTTCCAGATCCGTGGATACTATTCTCAACGAATCCTGATTGACATCCAGAAGCAGATTGGAAAGAATCGCCAAGGTCTGCTTTTTTTGCACAATACTGTTGGCCAAGGTAAGGCAGGGAAGCAGGGCTTCCTTGGAAGACGTAAATTTCATAAAATCTCTAAGCTGTTAATATTCTTAGTATTTTAAAATAATCATCAGATAATCTGTTATCTGATTCCCTCAAATCTGCAATCTTTTTGCAGGCATGCAATACTGTTGTATGATCGCGGCCACCAAACGCCTGACCGATCTCCGGCAAACTGTGATTGGTCAGTTCCTTGGCCAACGCCATGGCCATCTGCCTGGGCCTGGCAATGGATCTTATTCTACTCTTTGAATGCAGATCAGACACCCTGATATTGAAATAATCTGCAACGTTCTTCTGGATATTCTCGATACTGATCTGGCGATCGTGCATGGCCAGCAAATCCCTGAGCGCCTGTTTGACAAAATCAACAGTGATGGCACTTCCTGTGAGTTGTGAATGGGCAATGACACGAGTGAGTGCTCCTTCCAGTTCACGCACATTTGAAGAGATTCGACGAGCAATGAAAAAGGCAACCTCATCACTCAGATCTATTCCTTTTATCTCTGATTTGCTCTTGAGAATGGCTACGCGTGTTTCCAGTTCAGGCGGTTCAATGGCAACCGTCAGACCCCAACCAAAACGGGATTTGAGACGGTCCTCAAGACCATGCACCTCTTTTGGATAGCGGTCGCAACTCAGGACAACCTGCTTTTGCCCTTCCAGTAACTCATTGAAAGTATGAAAGAATTCTTCCTGGGTTCGTTCCTTTCCGGCGAAAAATTGAATGTCATCAATCATCAGGATATCAACTGAACGATAATACGCCTTGAAACGCTGCATTGAGTTATGTCGAAGGGCATTCACCATGTCTTCAACGAAGCCTTCCGAATGCAGATAACTAACCTGTATATCGGGATTCTGTCCGAGGAGATGATTGCCTATCGCATGCATGAGATGAGTCTTGCCTAGGCCAACACCACCATAGATAAAAAACGGGTTGTAGGCACCACCTGTATTACCGGCAACCTGAAGTGCTGCTGCCTTGGCCAACTGATTGGATTTTCCTTCTACAAAATTGTTGAATGTAAATTCCCTTGAGATTTTATCGGTTCGTTTCTTTGGTCTGGTTAACTTGCTGGACAGGTTTGCTGGGGTCTTGTGCAAATTTTTCTGCACACTGGAGTCTTTGCCCCGGACTGTTTCTTTTCTAGCAGGCGATCTTTCATTATTGCTCGGTGCCGTCTTTTCATCGTCCAGACTGAGTTTCAAGGTTGCCTGATCAACGCCTGCCTGCTTTAACAGGTCTTCAATGATTTCAAGGTAATGACGTCTTACCCAGTTCAGGACAAACTTGTTTGGGGCAACTGCCTCAAAGCATTGATTTTGACAATCCTGATATTTGATGGGTTTGATCCAGGAATTGAACTGTTGGTTGCCTATTTTTTGTTTGAGTCTTTCAATTGAGACATTCCATATATCAACATAATCCTTGTTATTCATATATTGTTTAGTTAGTTGATATTGATCACGTATAAATGACTGTATAACATTTCAACATTATGTTTTTATTGGGTTTTATTTAAATATAAAGATGTGGATAAGTTGCGTTTATTGTATGGCCAGTCTGTGAATAATTCAAACATTACTGACTTGATCTTCGATATCCAGTTTCTGTGAAGGGGGTTATCCACAGGGTTGTTTCTATTGACAGATTTCCGAATAGTGATAGCATTTACGGATTTTAGCCATTGACCAGAAACCATCATGAAAAGAACATTTCAGCCAAGTGTCATCAAGCGTAAACGTACCCACGGTTTTCGTGCCAGAATGAGCACAGCAGCAGGTCGGGCAGTTCTGAAAAGGCGACGCGCAAAAGGTCGAGTCAGATTATCTGCCTGATCATTATATTATATTTGATACTTGCAAGAAGGATTTTCCAGAACCTACCGACTGACACAACAACTGGATTTTGCACGGGTTTTTGAAAAAGGATGCAGGGTTCAGAGTCGGGATCGTCTGGTCAGAGTCCACTATATCAAAAATAATCTGGGATATGCGCGTCTCGGGTTGGCCATCTCGAAGAGATTCAACCCTTCTTCCGTTCAGCGAAATCGGATCAAGCGGATCATCAGGGAAAGTTTTCGCAAGCAACTCAACCCATTGAGGTCGCTGGACCTTGTGGTCATGTGTGCAGATGCAAAAAGAGTCTCCAATGCCAGGATCAGTGAATCATTCCAGGAGTGTTTAGATCATGTCTTTCATAGTCAGGTTGTCCGTACTGCTGATTAGAATCTATCAGCTAGTTTTCAGGCCGTTTGTAGGCCAGCACTGTCGTTTTTATCCCAGTTGTTCGGATTATTCAAAACAGGCCTTGATACAACACGGCCCTGTCAGAGGCTGGTCTTTGTCAATACGGCGTATTATGCGTTGCCACCCCTGGTCCAAGGGTGGTATTGATCATATTCCAAGGGTATAAGTCATGGAATCTAGACGCTTCATTCTCGTGGGCATCATTTGTGCCCTTGCATTCTTGCTCTGGTCCGAATGGCAACGAGATTATGGGCATTCTGATGCCACTGTACAGAAAGAGCATGCGGCCTTGCCCGTACAGGATGACAGGCAGTTTGATTCAGCTGCCAATGATTCTGTTCCTTCTGTAAAGGACACACCGGTTGACCGTCTCCGTATTGAAAAATCCCCTGCCAAGGCTGGTCATCCTGCAGGCGAACAGCAGGAGTTGTCACAAAAGTTTCCCAAGGTTGAGGTCAAGACAGATGTCTTTGATCTGATCATCAGTACTCAGGGTGCAGATATCATCAGCGCAAAATTGAATAAATATCCAATTTCAAGCAAGACGCCGGACATTCCATTTGAGTTGCTTAAAAACAGTTCATCGGAACAGTTTGTTAGTCAGTCGGGTATTGTCTCAAAACAGCCTGCTCCTGATCATCATGTGGTTTACAAGAGTGTCAGGGAATCCTATACGATGGGTGATGAAGCCCTGGTGGTTCCATTTGTATGGGAAAAGGAAGGTATCCGGATAACAAAGGTCTATACCTTCAAACCAGGCAGCTATCTGATCCAAGTCAATTATCGTATCGAGAACAACAGCAACAAGGATTGGCGAGGTAATGTCTACAGGCAGTTGTTACGCAGCAAGGGCGAGAGAGAATCTCGTCTGATCTATACCTATACGGGTGGAGTGATCTACAGCGAGGAAGAAAAATACGAGAAGATATCATTTGACGACATGGCTGAACATGATCTTGATCGAGAGATCAAGGGTGGATGGATGGCAATGATTCAGCACTATTTTCTGGCAGCCTGGATTCCTGATCCCGAGCAGACCAACCGCTTCTATAGTCGTGCACTTTCTGATGATCGCTATGTACTTGGCATGTTGGCACCAACAATTTCTATCAAACCCGGTCAATCGAAGCAGTTTGACAATCAATTGTATGTTGGACCCAAGGATCAGGATACATTATCGAAGATTGCCGACAATCTGGACCTGACCGTCGATTATGGATATGTTTCGGTTTTGGCCAAGCCACTTTTCTGGCTGATGCAAAAGATTGATCATTACCTCGGCAATTGGGGATGGACCATTGTGGTTACGACATTATTGATCAAGTTATTGTTCTACAAGTTGTCTGCAACCAGTTACAGATCCATGGCCAACATGCGCAAGCTGACACCCCGGATACAGGCTATCCGTGAGCGTTATGGTGAGGACAGACAACGCATGAGTCAGGCCATGATGGATCTCTACAAGAAAGAAAAGGTTAATCCTATGGGTGGATGCCTTCCTGTATTGATACAGATTCCGGTATTTATTTCTCTCTACTGGGTTTTGCTGGAAAGTGTCGAATTTCGTCAGGCACCCTTCATTCTGTGGATACAGGATCTTTCTATCAAGGATCCCTATTACATTCTTCCACTGATCATGGGTGCCAGCATGTTTATCCAGCAGAGATTGAATCCTGCCCCTCCTGATCCGGTTCAGGCCAAGGTACTGATGGCATTGCCATTCATCTTTACACTGTTTTTTGCCTTTTTCCCTGCAGGGTTGGTGCTGTATTGGGTTGTCAATAATATCTTGTCCATCGCCCAGCAATGGATGATTACCCGTCAGATCGAAAGGGCAGGCTGACGTCAACCGATACCATTGCCGCAATCGCCACACCTGCTGGACGAGGAGGTATAGGTGTCATTCGGGTATCTGGACCTGCTGCAAGCTCCTTGTGTGAACAAGTAACAGGAAAATCCATTCCACCAAGAAAGGCCCATTATGGGCACTTTTTCTCTTCAGATGGCTGCATAATCGATACAGGAATCACATTATTCTTCAATTCGCCGAATTCCTTTACCGGCGAAGATGTAGTGGAATTCCAGGCACATGGTGGACCGGTCGTTCTGGATATGTTGATGGAACGGATACTGAAAGAGGATCACGTCAGATCTGCCCGACCAGGTGAATTTACGGAACGCGCCTTTCTCAATAACAAGATAGATCTTTTACAGGCAGAGGCTATTGCGGATCTGATAGAAAGCAGTTCCCGTCAGTCTGCGCGTGCGGCCATTCATTCATTGCAAGGAGATTTTTCGAAGAGGATTCATGAACTTAAGGAAAAACTGGTTGTGCTTCGCTGTTTTGTTGAAGGAGCAATCGATTTTCCGGATGAGGAAATCGATTTCCTGTCGGACGACAGGATACAGAATCAGTTGGTTGATCTGATCAGTAAGCTTGACAACATACTGGAACAGGCCGAGCAGGGTGCCTTGTTGCGCAATGGAATCCGTATGGCAATAGTAGGGCAACCCAATGTAGGGAAATCCAGTCTGCTCAATGCCCTGGCCCAGCGTGAGGTGGCTATCGTCACAGAGATCGCTGGAACCACTCGTGATCTCATCAGTGAGCAGATCTCCATCAAGGGGGTTCCTGTACATATTATCGATACAGCCGGGATTCGCCAGACAGAGGATATTGTTGAGAAAAAAGGTATCGAACTTGCATGGAAAAGTATCAATCATGCTGACATCATCGTTTTTCTGATAGATTCCCAGAAGGGTTATACAAATCAGGATGAGTGGATCAGCACACGCCTTCCAAAGGATATTCCCTGTATTCGTGTGTACAACAAGATTGATTTGATCGGCCAGCCTTCAGCATCAAGCCAATCGGAGGTCTGGTTATCGATCAAGACCAGAGAAGGGCTCGATGATTTCATCGGTGTTCTGGTCAGGATCTTGGGTATCCATGATCAGGGTGAAGATGTATTTATTGCCCGTCGACGTCATCTTGATGCCCTGCAACAGGCCCGAGTGGCGATTTCAGCCGGTTACCAGCAACTTCAGGACACACGTTCCGGAGAACTGCTGGCAGAAGAATTGCGACAGGCTCAGCAGGCATTGGGCCAGATCACCGGCGACTATACAACAGAAGATCTTCTGGGAGATATCTTTTCACGGTTTTGTATAGGAAAATAGAATAGAAAACAGAAAGGGACTTTACAGGATTCCAGAGTGTTACAAAATTCATCCATACTCTTGACTGGTGGAACAGGCTCTTTTGGGCATACCTTTGTTCCCATGACCCTGGCCAGGTACAACCCGAGACGGCTGATCATCTATTCCAGGGATGAAATGAAACAATGGGAAATGGCCAAATTGTATGGCGATGATCCACGGGTACGCTTTTTCATTGGAGATATTCGGGATCAACCACGGCTTGATCGGGCACTGGATGGAGTGGAATATGTCGTTCATGCTGCAGCGACGAAGATCGTGCCTACTGCTGAATATAACCCCTTTGAATGTGTCAAGACCAATGTGATGGGCGCGATGAATCTGATCGATGCCTGTATCGATCATAGGGTGAAGCGGGTTGTTGCACTATCTACTGACAAGGCAAGCAGCCCGGTCAACCTGTATGGAGCAACCAAACTGGCCTCGGATAAGCTGTTTATTGCAGGAAACTCCTACTCTGGTAAGCAGGACACACGATTTTCCGTAGTGAGATATGGAAATGTGATGGGGTCCAGGGGCTCTGTGATCCCTTTTTTCATCAGTCAGGCAGACAAGGGCGTGTTACCGATTACTGATCCGGAGATGACGCGCTTCATGATTACCCTCGAGCAGGGGGTTGAGTTGGTATGGCATGCCCTGGAGGATATGGTAGGCGGAGAAATCTATGTAAACAAGATTCCTTCCATGAAGATTACCGAGATTGCCAAGGCCGTAGCACAGGATGCCAGGCTGGAGATTGTTGGAATTCGTCCAGGCGAGAAACTGCATGAACAGATGATCGGTATTGAAGATGCCCCCTTTACCTATGAATATGGCGGCTACTACAAGATTTTGCCAGCCATACATCAATGGTGTGATGATCCGGCAAGGATCAAGACAGGCAAGCCTGTAGCTGAAGGGTTTTGTTATCGGTCTGACAACAATTCAGAATGGATGACCATTGAACAGCTGCAATCCTGGATCAGACACAACAGGGATAGAATAGGCAAGATTTGAATGGAGACGATTCCCTACGGTCACCAGGATATCAATGAGACGGATATACAGTCTGTCATCAAGGTTTTGCGGTCCAATCTTCTGACCCAAGGCCCCGTTGTTCCCGCATTTGAAAAAAAGATAGCCGAGTACTGTAAAACACGCCATGCCGTTGCGGTAAACAGCGGAACGTCTGCCCTGCACTTGGCATGCTTGGCCTTGGATGTCGGGAGAGGGGACTGGGTTTGGACCAGCCCCATTACCTTCGTTGCCAGTGCAAATTGTGCCCGGTATTGTGGTGCCGAAGTCGATTTTGTGGATATTGATCCCTATACCGGGAATATGTGTCCCGATGAACTGGAAAGGAAGCTGATTGTTGCAGAGAAGAATGGCAAGCTGCCCAAGGTTGTTATTCCGGTGCACTATGCCGGGCAACCGTGCGATATGCATGCGATCGGCAGATTGGCTGACCAATACGGTTTCAGGATCATCGAGGATGCCTGTCATGCCATCGGCGCCAGATTTCTGGATATGCCAGTTGGTTGTGGGAAGTACAGTGATATCACGATATTCAGTTTTCATCCCGTAAAGATAATCACTTCCGGTGAGGGGGGCATGGCCGTAACAGGTGTGACC
>RFGN01000277.1 GCA_003696645.1 Gammaproteobacteria bacterium
AAGCTGTCAAGAAATTGAACCATTCCTTCGGTAAATCCCGGAATATCTGCCTGCAGGGTAACTTCTGATCGGGCAGGATTGGGAAAGAGCAGCAGTGATTGCTCCAGGTCTTGCTCATTGGCGGCGGTGGCGCCCGTTACCACAAACACCTCATTGCTGAAGTCAGAAAAAACGCCGTTGCCGGTGGCCCGCACCCGGTAGTAGTAACCCGTTCCGGGCATCACGGTCAGGTCGTCGAAAGCCACGGTGTTTTCCGGCATGGCGGCCAGTTGAGAGAAAGAATTGTTGTTCACTTCGTTTCGTTCCAGTATGTAGCCTGTTTCATTGTTGGCATTATCCATCCAGGAAAGCTGCACCTGGTTGGGGCTCACCACCGTGGCAGTCAACTGCGTTGGCGCAAGAGGTGCTGAAGGTTGAGAAGAACAGAGGTTGTCAATGCGATTTCTGACGGCCTGCCGCAGTTGAGGCAGCAGGGGGTAAAGGTGATCGCCGGGGCATTCGGTGCTGCATCCATCCCGGTGGCCACTGATGCGGTACAGGTTCAATCCGGAACTGGGATGGTAGGCCGTGGCCAGCGGATCGATGGAGGCCTCACAGCTCTTCCAGGCCAGCAACTTTTCCAGTTGGAAGAGGGCATCCTGGGCTGGGTCGCTTTCCTGAAAATTGCCGAGCATGCACACTCCCATGGTGCCAGTGTTGGTGCCGCAAAAATGAGCGCCAAGCACATTGTCGCCCCGCCCCTGGTAGATGTTGCCCTCCGGATCAATGAGCCAATTGTATCCGATGTCAGACCATCCGTTTACATTGACATGAAAATCCCAGATGGCCCTTACCACCGCCGGCCAATCGCTGGAGCTGTTCGGCCCCGCCGAATGATGCACGATGAGATGGGTAACCGTGGTAAAAGTGGGTGTAGGATTAGCAGGACAGTTGCCGGCAGGGCACCAGTCGGAACGGCTCTGATAGGCCGGAAGGGGGCAGGGACAGGCCAAGCGGGAATCCGGTGGCCGATCACCGTAATTTGCAGCTCCGGTATGACCTGGGTTGTACAAATGAACCTCCGCAAGTGGCGGCAGCATGCCGTTTTCCGAA
>RFGN01000278.1 GCA_003696645.1 Gammaproteobacteria bacterium
ACTGGTTTGCTGGTATTGCTGGCCCTGTCCGGTCCTGCATGGAAAAAACGTTCACAACCTGTATTCGAGGACCAGCACACGCATGTGATTATTCTCGATCTCTCCCGTTCAATGGACGCTGCCGACCTGTCTCCGAGCAGATTGCAGCGCGCCAAGCAGAAGATAAGCGACCTGTTGCAACAATCACCGGAAGGTCAATGGGCTCTGATCGTCTTTGCCGGAAGTGCCTTTGAAGTCGTTCCACTGACTTCGGATCCTCAGGCGATACGTCTGGTACTGGATGGCCTGGAAACCGACATGATGCCGGTTCAGGGGAGTCTGGCTTCCACAGGGTTGTCACTGGCCGAAAAAATGCTTGATCGTAATCATGTTCACCACGCTTCGATTTTTCTGTTTACCGATGGTGTGGATGAAGGGGCCAGAGATCAGGCGCGGAGGTTGGCTCATGCAGGTCATCGTTTGTCTGTTCTGGGTTTGGGAACCGAACAGGGCGCACCGATTCCGATTCATGACAAAGATGGGGGTCGATCCTTTCTCAGGGATGAAAACGGGGAGATTGTCATTCCCCGCCTGGAAGCTGCCCAGTTGCAAAGACTTGCCGATGAAGGTATGGGGCGTTACAGGGTTGTCACGATCGATGCTTCGGATATCCGTATCATGCTACAGAATGATGACTTGGCAACAAAAGCGCGATCCGCGACAGACACGGAAAAAGGTCTGCAGGCCGATCAGTGGGAAGATTCGGGCATCTGGTTGCTGCTCGGAGTCTTGCCGTTTTTCCCCTGGCTGTTTCGCAGGGGAATTCTGACAACACTGTTGTTGTCACTGTTTTTTGGCGCTATGCCCAGCCAACCCGTCATGGCGGCCTCCTCCAATGACTGGACGCAATGGTTTTTGAACCCTGATCAGAGGATAGCCAGGGCCTTGAAAAACGGAAAAGAACCACAGGATATCGAAAAGGTCGGGGACACTCATTGGCGTGCAGCGGCCCTGTATCGGTCCGGACATTATGCAGAAGCGGAAAGGGCCTGGACACCTGCCAGGACTGCAGACGAATGGTATAACCTGGGAAATGCGCAAATGAAACTGGGGCATTTCGGTGATGCACAAGAGAGTTTCGAGAAGGCTCTCGATCTCCAGCCCGATCTGGCCGATGCACAATTCAATCTGGATTTGTTGAAGCGATTGCGCGATACAACTCGACAAGACAAGGGAGAATCTTCTGACGCAGACAGCAAACAGAGACCGGGTTCAGAAAAATCGGCAGATGCCAAAAATGATAAACAGAAAAGAGATGCCACCCCTTCACAACCGGGTGAAAGGAGTCAACAGGATCAGTCATCCTCGACTCGATCCCGACAACATGACCAGGAGGTTGCAAACGGGAATGACAAAAGACATTCTGGCAGATCCGAAATGCAGCAAAGGCATTCTGGGAAAACCCGGAACCCCTCGGAAACGGGTAATAAACAGGACATGAAGAAGGCATCAGCCTCTTCCGAAAAGGTATCCCGGCAGCAAGAAGATGAAAAGCCGACAACGGAGCAGAGACTTGCCACCCAGGATTATGCGCAGCGCTTGCAGGCGCAGCTGCAGGATCAGCCAGACAGGAAAACAGGGAAAGACCAAAACCAAAAGGGGCAGGAGACAGATGAAAAGACCGGAGATATAGACAGCCAAGTTGACATTATCGAGAAACTGTCTCCGGAGGAGCGTGAAAGGAAGTTACGTCAGAAACAGTGGCTGAGAATGGTTCCGGATGACCCGGGTGGTCTTTTGCGCAGGAAGTTTCTTTATCAATACCGCCAGCAGCAGGCGGGCAATAAACCATTGAAGAAAGGAGAGGTTGTCCCATGGTAAGACAGATCAGGCTGATTCTTTGCCTGTTTTGTGCCGGCCTGGTTTTCATGCCGTTCAGTGTTGAGGTTCATGCCGAACCGGCACAGATCACCGCAAGCGTGGATCGAAAGTCACTCAGCCGGGATCAGTCCCTGCAATTATCCATTCTGATACAGGGGGAGGCCCACGGGCGCCCTGATATCAGTCCGTTGGAAAAATCTTTCGAGATCGTTTCAAGTGGACAATCGAGCAGTTACAGTTTTGTCAATGGTCGGCAGCATCGTGAAACACAACTGAGTTATACCCTGTTTCCCAGACATGCCGGTAAACTGGTTATCCCGAGTCTGAAAGTGGGAGATCTGCATACGGAACCCATCGAGATTACGGTATCCGATTCCAGTGCAGATCCCCTGTCGGGGAGCCAGGGCACGAAAAAACCGGATATATGGCTGGAGGCAACCCTGGATCAGGATTCTGTCTATGTCCAGCAACAACTGATTTTGACCCTCCGTATCTATCAGGGGGTCAATCTGGCTCAGGCCCAGCTGTCGGAATTGAAGATCCCGGAGGTGCTGGTCAAGCCTTTCGGCAAGGACCGTCAATATCAGGAAAACCGTAATGGGCGTGTCTGGACGGTTACGGAAAGACGTTACGCGCTGTTTCCTCAAAAGAGTGGCACAATGAATATCCCTGCCGTGCGTCTTGAAGGGCAGGCGGTTGGTTCATCAGGCAATTTCTTTTTTTCCAGGACCCGGCCCATTCGGGCAAGGTCTACGGATTTGTCAGTAGAAGTGTTGCCTATCCCGAATGAATGGCAGCAGTCATATTGGTTGCCTGCCAGCGACCTGACCTTGATGGATAGTTGGTCAGCAGATGAATTCAGGGTCGGTGAATCGGTGACCCGTAAACTGAAGATCGTTGCAAGGGGACTGTTGTCCAGTCAATTGCCTCCACTTTTCGAAGGAGGGGGAATTACTGGCCATCAGCGTCTCAAATTCTATACCGAGTCCGCCAGGATGCAGGATACAAACGATTCTGATGACTGGCAGGGAGTTCGGGAAGAAAGTATGGCAATCCTTCCAACGCAGTCGGGTGATGTCACGCTGCCGGAGATCAGGGTAATGTGGTGGGATACGGACGAGAACAAGGCAAGGCAGGCGATAATTCCCGCAAAGGTGATCCATATCACGGCACCGGCCGTGTCCCG
>RFGN01000279.1 GCA_003696645.1 Gammaproteobacteria bacterium
AAGCTCAACTGGTGGCGGGAAGAGGTGGCCCGCCTGTTTCAGAGACGACCACGACATCCTGTCACGCGCGCACTTCTGGAACCGGTAGAGCGTTTCAACCTGCCGGAAGAATATTTTCTTGAGGTGCTGGATGGCATGGCCATGGATCTGATCCAGCACAGCTATGCCGATTTCAAGAGTCTGCAGCTCTACTGTTATCGGGTGGCTGGTGTGGTGGGGCTGATGGCCGCAGAGATCTTCGGCTATACGGATCGCCGCACATTGGATTATGCCCAGAATCTTGGACTGGCCTTTCAGTTGACCAATATCATTCGTGATATTCGTGAAGATGGGCAACGCCAGAGATTATATCTGCCACTGAATGAGCTGACTCCCTATGGATTGACGCAACAGGACCTGTGGCAGCCATCACCACCCGAATCGGCTCTGACACTGATTCGCTTTCAGATCAGCCGGGCTCGCAACTTCTATAAGAAGGCGATGGAAAGTTTGCCTGATGCCGATCGTTACACCCAGCGTAGTGGTCTGGCGATGGCGGCCATCTACCTGGAGGTTCTGGAAAAAATTCATCAGAATCCGCGGGCCGTTTTCAATGAAAGGATATCACTCTCTCCGTTACGCAAACTTTGGCTGACCTGGCGGACCCTGCGCAGCATAAAAAAAACGCCGAGTTAATATGACGCAATCCATCATTGTGGTCGGGGCAGGCTGGGCCGGGTTGTCGGCAGCCGTTGCACTGACGCGCAAGAGGTATCGGGTTACACTCCTCGAATCATCTCGAATCATTGGGGGGCGCGCACGCAGTATATCCCAGCAGAATCAGATGCTGGACAATGGACAGCATCTCTTGCTGGGGGCCTATACACAGACCCTTTCCCTGATGCGACAGGTTGGCCTGGAAGAGCAGGATTGTTTGCGGCGGGTGCCCCTGTCTCTGGATATCCGTGTTTCGGATGGCAAACCGGGGGTGAATGTCACATTTGGGCGTCAAACATATCCGTGGAATGCCGTTACCGCGCTGATGCAGGCCAAAGGCCTGACGCTGAGAGAGCGCGTCTGGTTTATACGTGGTTGCCTGGCCTTGAATCGGCATGCACAGCAGGATCGATCAACTTCGGATGAAACGCTGCAGCATTTTCTGCGCCATCAGCCTGCTCGGTTGTTGCGCCTGGTCTGGGCACCTCTCTGTCTGGCAGCCATGAATACCCCCATTGAAACGGCCTCGACCACCATCTTTGCGCGTGTGATCCGCGATGCCTTTTTTGTCTCGGCACCCCATTCCGACATGCTGTTTCCCAGTACCGGATTGAGTGAGGGCCTGCCACAACAGATCTGTAGCAGGTTGGCGCAGCATGGCAGTCGCGTCTGCCCACAATGGCGGGTGAGCAGCATTCATTACAGTGAAGGCCAAATTCAGGCGATAGAAGGTCGTCGTGGTATTCTGCCCTGCTCGGCACTGGTTTTGGCGGTACCACCGAATGAGGTCCAACGTCTGTGTGCCAACCTGCCTGAAATGAAATCCCTACTGAAACAGCTGGAGGGATTTACCTGGCATGCCATTGCGACCGTGTATGTGCGATATCCGGAAACGGTGACCTTGCCGGAAAATCGTTTGATACAGGGAACAGCAGGGGGGGTGATTCAATGGATCATCGACCGACGATGTTGCCAACAACCTGGCTGGATGGCCTGTGTAATCAGTGCCACCGATGTGATGTGCCCGGAACTTGCAAACAGCAGAGAAGAGATGGCAAAAAGCGTCATGCAGGAGTTGGCGCAGCTGTACCCCGACTGGCCGACTCCTCTGGATTGCAGAGTGATTCAGGAGAAACGGGCCACCTTTGCATCGGTTTCAGGCGTAGACCGGATTCGTCCGGATAATCGAACGAGTCTGAAGGGATTGTTTCTCGCCGGGGATTATACGAATACAGGATACCCGGCAACGCTGGAGGGGGCGGTCAGGAGTGGTCAGCAGGCTGCGGAGTGTATGGAGTGAAGAAGCTCAAGTTGCACTGCTCTTCATTTGTTGGTATCACTGTGTGGCCTGTGATGCAACGTAATAGTCTAACTCAGAGCGAAATATTGACATTTCTCTCGAATATCTGTAATCGCAGTAAGTACTTTGTCGAGGTTGACCGATTCATCTCGAAATGACAGAGTTCGACTGATTGGGTCGTAAGCCCGGTGGGAAAATTGTCTTATACCTAGAGGAGTTGTCTCAAAGGGATCGATACTCTTATCCCTATAC
>RFGN01000280.1 GCA_003696645.1 Gammaproteobacteria bacterium
CCCGGACCTTCGCTCCCCTGCGGCGCATAGCACCAGTCATATTCCTGCGTCAGCCATCTCTCTCGTCCTCCATGTTGGGCCTCCCAGTCCAGGTGGGAATGGAAGATCTCGGATTTATCAAAGTGATCATAGTGCAGACACAAGAGGATATTGCTGAGAGGTGCCTGATAGTCTGGGTCGATCTCCAGTGCCTGGTGATAGGTATCAACTGCCCTTTTGATTTGGCAGGCGTCCTTGTAGAGCGTGGCGAGGTTGTTGAAATATCTTTTATCCTCTTTCAGCTCGATGGCTCTGAGAAAATTGTATTCGGCCTTTTCCAACTGAAACCCGTTGTGACAAAGGTTGGCCAGATTGTAAAAGTACAGATCCTGTTTCTGGTCAAGGGCAATGGCCCGGTTATAGGCCTGTTCCGCCCTGTCGGGTTGCAGGAGTTCCTTGAAGACCTTGCCAAGGTTGAAATGGATATCGGAACGAAAGGGCTGACGTTGCAGGCATTTTTCAAAAATGCCCCGTGCCGTATCATATCGTTCGGCCTCTGCATAGACGAGCCCTGCGCTGAAGAGACAGTCTGTATCAACGAAAATCGAATGGCACAGTTTTTCTGCCAGGGGAAGGGCCTGTTCATGACATTCCGCCTGCAACAGCTTTCCCAGAGAGGCTTTGTCTGCCAGATAGATGGTGAACGCCTCAAGGGCGTCTTGTACATCGGCAATGACTGGACGCCAACCCTCAGATGGATCCTGACGAAATAATCTGACGGAAGGGTACCAAGGGCTATCCGGTCTTTTCAGCTGCCACGGCCAGTCCGGCATGGCAGGCAATAATCCCAAGCTCGTTTTTCCCAGTGCTCCAGCGAGATGTAGTATCGGGTTGTCAACCGATATGACGATATCCATGCTGCTGATCAGGGAAGCAAGGACCTCGGGGTCATTGTAGTCGAGGTTGGGGATCCTGATCGGAACCTGGCCAAACTGCTCTTTGAACAGCGCAGTGTCATTGTTCTGGTCACCATATTGCAGGCTGAAAACCTGTGCATCAGGATGATTGAAAATGGAACCCCATGCTTCAATCGGGAGAGAATATCTCGCGTTTTCATCGGTTTCTTCTTCCTGTTTCCAGGAAATCCCGATGCGAAGCCTGGATTTTTTGTAACTAGCCGAGAATATCTTGTGGATGAGGTCGGGATCAGGTTGAAGATAGGCCTCGCGAGCAGGAAAATCATCCTCCGTTTGTCGAAGTAGCAGAGGGAGGCTCCCAAGTGGAAAGGCATAGTCATAATCGCTCCTAGACAGAGATGTATCATCATTCTGTCTGGGCAATACCTCAAGTGATGGAAATGACCGTTGCAATAATGGGAATAACCCAGGATGACATTGCAGCGCAATATCGGTGGCGAGATTCATGAACTGATGGAGGCAGGAAGAAAACAGGATTTCTTCCTTCAAACCCTGATCTCCATACAGAAGTATGCGCTTGTTGTGCAGAGGTTCTCCTGTCCACTCAGGTATATCTTCATGCTCATTTCGTCGAAAACCGGCAAGCCTTCCATGCTCGTATTCTTTCCATCCTTCTCCAAGACGCCCGGTCAGTAACAGCAGCAATGACAGGTTCCAGTGTGCACGGTGATACTGGGGATCTGTATCGATTGCCTTTCTATAGCTTGATTCAGCCTGTGCGATATCCCCCATTTTCGCGAATGCTTCGCCAAGATCATTGAGCAGTTCCGCAGATTCCGGAAACTGTTTCAAACAAAGGCCGAATTCGTGAGCTGCTTCCTTCAGCCTGCCTGATCGCAACAGGCTGCGAGCAAAGGACTTTCTGACATTTAAGTCATCCGGAAATGCCTCTGTGGCTGCAGATAAATAATCGATGGCCTTGTCGAGTTCTCCCTCCTGCTGCAGTATCTCGGCCATGGCAAGATAAGGACGAGGGTCATGCAGGTTCAGGGCCAGGGCATGAGTCAAACAGTTTTTTGCACCTTCCGTATCCCCATTCAGACTTGAAAGTTCGGCAAGTACCAGATAGTTGCCTATGTTTTTCGGCCGTAAGCCAACGCATTTGATCGCCGCCTGTACTGCATCGTCCATGCGGTTTGATTTTCTGTACAGGTTTCTCAGTGCAGCGATGGCATCGAAACAGTAGGGGTTTCGCATCAGG
>RFGN01000281.1 GCA_003696645.1 Gammaproteobacteria bacterium
CCAAAAGCAGTAAAATTAGTTGGAGCAGATTGGGTACCGCCACCTGACGGCACATCGTATACTCCACGTTGCACCTTGATGTCAGCCATGACGATATCCTTTGGCGTGACTTATTAGGTCACTTGAAATCTCACACTGTCACGTTGATGATTCCATTGGCGTCCCAGGTAATTGTGAAGTCACCACTGCTCGATGACTGGTCGCTGACAAAATCGATGTAGCAGATCAGAGGCGAAGTCGTCGAGACACCGGTGTCTTTGTACACGACCGCATAGCGTGCGGTGATCGTGCTTGATGCCCAGGTCACATCCGCAGCATCGAGCTTGATCGTGTTGGTGGCACTGTCGTAGGTGGCGGTCTTTGTGGTCAGAGTCTGGCCACCAGCGGTGTAGCCGGTACCGGTGACCTCATTGGTCACATCACTGAAGAATTCATGTGTGTCCTGATTTGGTGTATAGGTCGAGGTGGTGAGCGCCACCTTGATAGTGTCGTTCACCCAATCGATGTTGTTGTCAAAGAAGTTTTGAAAGCCAGGACCGTAGGCGGTAGCTGTGGCCATTAGTGTCTCCTATATCATGGTTGATGTCACAGAATCGCATCAGAACGCTCAGAATCGCTCCTGTGGCGTTCTGACGATATTCAGGTACGGGAACAGCGGGTTGGAATACGAAGCGCTTAGCGCGGCTTACAGAGGCTCTGGGGAGAAAGTCGGTCAGTCATCGTCTTCCAGGAAGCGCTTGAGCTTTGTTCTGCTCTCGGTCGCAAAGACGTTCATGCGTATCCGAGCTTCCGGGTTCAAAAAAAGACGATCCTCAAGAGGCAGTAGGCGACTCTCGATGTCCTGGAGCGCTTTGGCTGCCGGATGCAAGGTGGGTTGGCCGGTTGAACCGACACTCATCAGCCCCTGGTCCTCGATGACCTCCATCAGAGAGATTCTACGGTCTTGCATGGCTGCGTAACGTTCCAGGACCGGCACATCAGAAGGTCCATATACACCGGCACCGAGCCGTACCAGGTCGGTGAAGATTCGACGGGCACGCTCGTTCAGGTGCTCAGGCGCGGTGAGTTGGTCAGGGTTGAAAGCCTCAACGGGCTTGGGTCTGGCTGCCTTACGCGGGTGACCGGCACGTAGCTCGGGTGGCTTTGGTTTCATTTTCGTGCTTGTGGAGTCAAGGTCAGCAACCAGTCAATGACCGCACGGGTCTTAGGGCCGACTATGCCGTCTACTGACAGTCCCCAGAAGCGCTGGAGCTTCTTCACCGCCCTTTGTGTTTTCCGGCCGAAGATGCCATCAGGAGCCAGGTTCGCCACACCCAGGTAGGTGAGGTCACGCTGGAGCTGTTGAACCGCCGGACCACGGTCACCCTTGCGCAGCAGCGAAGGAGCAGGGGTGACGGGTGGCAAGGGTCGACCAGCGTCAAGCCAGGCCGACAGGTAAGCACCTGGGCACGCTGTAGCAGCCACGTCACGGTGCTTGCGCACAACCTGAGGACCGTATCTGCGCTTGGCTTCGTCGATCAGCCAGGCAAGGGCACGCTTGGCATCGTCGGGCACTGGATGAGATTGGGTGTTACCGATGTAGACAAAGGCATGTGAATAGTGATTGTGGTATTTGGTTGCGCCCGGTTCGACTCCCCAACCTCTCAGCTCCCATATGACACCGTGATAGTCCACACCGAAGTTGTAAGCGATATCGAACCAGCCACGCCGATACATGTGATAACGCTGAATACCGCGCAGCAGGGCCGGTACGTCAGGTCCTGACACGGTGGCGGTGTGATGGATATAAATTGTTGTTGGATTCTTCAACCGGACTACCTTCTTGGGACGCAGCGAGGTCCAGGTGTGACGTGGTTGAATCGAATTCATGATTCTGAGTCCTCTTTTGACATGGAAAACTGATGAACGACCCAGTGCTTATCGACGTTGTAGACAAGATCATGATTGAAAGGCATGTGATCGCACTGGTAGAGCAGGTAATCCACAAATGGTAATTCAAGAGGTGCAATCTGACAGGCCTTGCAGTGTTGTAGCCATTTGTTATGAAGCATCTCCCAAATATCTTCGTAGTCCGGATCTAAGTAGATCCATTCGGTGAAGTCCTCAGTCATAAGCGTGCCCCTGCGTGCCCCAGATTGGATCATGTATCTTTGAATGGTCTTGAATGTTCTTTGGTTTGTTGGGCATTGATGTGTAGTTCTTGTTCTTGCGGCAGGTCGGGTCTCGGCTTTCAGGGCCAATCTGTTTATCTGGTCGTGGGGTTTCCGTGCCCTAGCGTGCCCGTGAACTTTCGACCGGGTTATACCTCTTGTATAGAACAGTGAAGGAATATGAATTGATTC
>RFGN01000282.1 GCA_003696645.1 Gammaproteobacteria bacterium
ACGTGCTGGGCGCCCACGGGCACGATCAGTTTCGCGATGGACTGCGACACGACGGGCATCGAGCCCGAGCTGGCACTGGTGAAGTACAAGCTGCTGGCCGGGCAGGGCGACGCGGTCATCAAGATCGTCAACCAGAGCGTGCCGCGTGCGCTCCGAACGCTCGGCTATGACAAGGAGGCCGTCGAGCGCATCGTGGCCTACGTGGAAGAGCACGGCACCGTTGTGGGTTCCCCCGTGCTCGACGAGAGCCATTACCCGGTCTTCGCCACGAGCTTTGGTTCAAACAACGTGCTCTTGTGGCAGGCTCACGTGAAGATGATGGCCGCCTGCCAGGCGTTCACTTCGATGGCGATCTCGAAGACCGTCAACCTTCCGGAGAACGCAACAGTGGAAAACATCATGGAGGCGTACGTGCTTGGCTGGAAGCTCGGCCTGAAAGCGCTTGCCATCTATCGCGATGGCTCCAAACGAAGCCAGCCTCTGACGACCAAGGAGAAGACGGGGGAAGGTGCCCTTGATGAGAACGCCCAGCCGGCCGATCGGGCGTCGGTGCGGAAGCGCTTGCCGGATGAACGACCGTCGATTACCAAGAAGATCTCGCTAGCCGGCCACGAAGGGTATCTGCATGTGGGATTTTACCCGGATTCGGGCGAGCCGGGCGAGATCTTTATTACGATGGCCAAGCAGGGATCTTTCGTTTCTGGGATGATGGACGCTTTTGCTACGGCCGTATCGATCGGTCTTCAGTATGGCGTTCCTTTGGAGACATTCGAGCGAAAGTTCAAGCATGTCCAGTTCGAGCCCCGGGGCTTCACTGGAGATCCCGATATTCCGGTGGCGCAATCGATCGTGGATTATATTTTCCGCTATCTGGGTCGGCTCATGGAGCATCGTGGGCAGAGTGGTGCTCGGACAATTGAGCTGCCCGGAGATGGAGTTGAGCAGCCTGCTGACCGGGTGCTCGTGTCGGCGGGGGCGGAAGGGCCTCCGTGCCCCAACTGTGGCGACATAACGGTTCGAGCCGGATCCTGCCACACATGCCCTCAATGCGGCACGTCTACCGGGTGCGGATGATTTTCGTTCATGCCCCGGGTGAATTGTGTCGTGGATGTCTTATTATTAGGGGTATCGACCCGGATGCCGAAGGCGTACCTGCACCGACCCCATCACGCATACGCCTTCTCGGACGACGATCGTATGCTCATCGTCGCGCCCATGGCCGGCTACCCCGACGATCTGGCCCACATGCATTACTTGTGGGCGGTCGGACACGGTGATCTCGAGGCGCTCTTTGACGAAGGGCGCGCCTGGACCCACATCGACGACGCCTTGCTTGAGCTTCATTAACCAACCCTGTCGCATCATGCCTACCTACGTCTATCGCCGAGAGGACGGCTCGACCTTCGAGATCGTCCAGCGCATCACCGAAGCGCCGCTGGAACGCTGTCCGACGACGAACCAGCGCGTCGAGCGCGTCATCCAGAAGCCCGCCGTGCACTTTAAGGGCAGCGGGTTCTACGAAACCGACTACAAGGGCAAATAGCATGCTCACGCGCGAGAAACTGTGGAACCGGCTGCTCTCGGTCACGGACGATCCCAGAGAGCACTACGTCGCCGCCCTCCTGACGAGGTACTTCCTGGGCTACTTCGCCGAAGAGTGGGAGGACGACCTTTACCGGGCCGTCCTCGAAGACGTCTGCCGACGCTATGACCCCCGGTCCCGCGCAGGAGACGAAACAGCTCGGGATGCACCGACGGAGGCGGCGTCTCCTGCGCGGGACCGGGGGACGTTGCCCCTGGCACGGCTCGAACGGATCGGCACGACGTGGGCAGAACCCCTGGAGTCCCTCCTTTCCCTGGCCTGACGAGACCTTCTCAAACAGAGACTCATATGACGCACAAGGTAGATAAGTGTGTTGACCTGTTGGAAATGTTCGGAACGGTTGTAGAAAGCTGGTTCCTCAGGCATCCTTCGGATGATTTTACCAGAGAAGAGCTTTATCGCATCCTGGACGACATGCATCGTCTGGTAGATACGATAGAGGATTCCGTTCTTCCTGCACTGAGGCAGGAAATAGAACAGGTCAAGATCAAAATCCGAGAAAGCAGCCACAACGCCTCCCATGACACCGAAATCTGACGACATCCGCCATACGACTAAGCCAGCTCATGCTCTTGCTCTCTCCGATAAAGAAATACGCGTAATCGTTGAAGGGCTACGAGCCGGCGCCCGCTGCGAACACGACGATCTTTCGATGATGGGAGACGCCGCAGACTTTATCGAAGTGCTCTGGCAGTCTCTGGAAGAGTACCGGAAGCTAACTGAGCACACACCCTACGTCAAAGCGGCACAACTGATAGTAACAGTGCTTGCCACGCTGGGTATGGTGCTCACGTCGTTTCTGGGAGGACTCATCGCACATTCATATCTTGGAGTGGTCCCAAGTGCTCTGTTCGTTGTTCTGGTTTTTGGAATGTGGTTGTTCAGCGTAATTGTGCTTGTTTCTCCAGACTGAGAATCATATTTTACCGCAGCGCAAATCAAAGGAAACTGCCATGATATACCGAGTCCATTACAAAACGTCCACCTTATCCGTGAACGCCGATAGTCCGGAAGACGCTCTGAAGCAGGCCGTCATTAATTTCGGCCTGCGACGAGTGCTCAATCTCGGAAATGCCGCGGGATTCCGCATTTTGTCCATCAAGGTCGGTGAAAAAGAACCCGATCATCAGCCTGTGTGGAATGGGAAACCAGCCGGACCCGTAATTCCCGGAGGCTATCCTGTAATTATCTGCCACCAAGGATTGAAGCTTGCGCACCACGACAGCGATACAGAATACCCCGAACAGGTGACATCGGTTGTCTTTCATCTCACCGAGATACATTAAACGGACCATGAGCGAATATCCTGAGCACGAGAGACTACGTCGGATTCAACCCCTTTCCCAGGCCATCTATGATTTTCTGGAGTGGTCATCGGAGAAAGGATATATTCTGGGAGAATGGATAGGCGATACCTTGTTCCCTGCCGGAATTGATCGAAGAGAAATGATCGCCGAGTTCTTCGAAATTGATTTGAAAAAACTCGAAGAAGAAAAGCGAGATATGCTTTCCAACCTTCTTAAAGATTAACGCCGCTCAAAGCACGATGTCAGAGCTCGCACAAGCTGCAGAACGTTTGTATACTGTCGCAACCAACTGGGGGGACTTTCGACACCAACATGCGGCACATCTTTTTGTGAAAGAAATCGCCCAGTATTACCATTACTTATCCTGGCCCGACAACTTTATTTTCGCCATCCTGGATGGATATGTCAAAACGGTTGGAGACCGTCTGTGGACTGATGATCCTATAGATTTTGCCGGCTTCGATATAGGCCCACACATCTTCCATCTCTGCCAAATGGAAGACCCCGGCTTCGATCTATCTTACTTGCCGCCTTCCTACCAAATCCACAAATGGATAGAACTGTTTTACGTGGCTTCTCTGGCACAAATACCAGATACAGATCCTCCATCTGGATACGTTGCGTTGTCTTCTGAGGATCTGCAAAAACATCTGATCAAATTGATGGTCAGGAAAGAGCAATTAATATCTACGCCAGCGATCCAGAGTGTCGTCAACAATGTAAATCTCGTGTTCGCTTATGCTTTAGCTGATGACCCGGATTTACGCGGATTTGCTTTTGCTCCTTTGAATGGAGACAAACAAATGTATCGATGGTACTTTGGAACCAAAGACCATGAAACACCAGAAAAGCAAGCTAATTCCTTCATAAACAACTATCAATCCTTGTTTCATCTCATTTGAGAGAGGATATACTGCAGTACAGACTCGGCCGGAGTCGCATCTTGTCTTTACCGGGTGAACCTGGGCGCCGCGCCGCGGCGCCCCCAGCCAGCTTTGTCCTACCATGGAAATCGAAGACATCCTGCAGCTCGAGGAGATCGAGCTGCCACCACCCCATCCTTTCTTCGAGCAGCACCTTGACCAGATGCGCAGCTCGACGTATCAGATGGAGCCCCTCACGAAGAACAATTTCAAGGCCGCCTTCGCCGCCGCGTACAACGCATACAAGGGTTACGCTTATTCGGAGAAAGAGACGGCGGTGGCCTGCCTGCGTCGGTTGCTCTCCGTGCATGACTTCCACTTCGCCCTGCGACGAGGGCGTTCCTATGTCGGGCTGGTCCACGTGTGGGGGACGCGCTGGTTCCGTCCTCTTATCATGACGGACGGCCGTACCGCCACGAGGTCCGTGCCTGCAATCTTGGAGCACATGCAGGATCTGTTGATGCAGTGGGGTCTCGAGCACTACGAGGAGCTCAGCAAGAACCCACAATCCTCGTCTACAAAAAAACGTCAAAAATCGTGATGGTAGAACTCAACAAAACCTCGTCTGCAAATCTTAGCGAGGAAGATTTGTTTCTGCGCCTATCTGAAACCATGGAAAAGCTGGGCGTGGAGTTTTCTATTGGTTATGCTTACAGCCCCAGGCCGGCCGCCTGGTCGAGAGGAAGGCACCACATCGTACTCGAGACGCCGATCCAGAAGGGCCGGTACAGACGGAAAGCCGGGGATGCGCTGTGCAAACCGGCCGAAAAGTTCTGGAGTTTGGAGAGCGTTCCGGGAGCAAAGGTTCCTACGTGCAAAGAATGCCTTCGTAGAGCTGAGCTTTTAGCCAGCGGGTAGGGCAGGATCTTTGCAGTGATCGAGGGCAACAAAACCCGTATGCCCATGAAGATCTTTGCTGTTGATCCAGGACCTACCCAGTCCGCCTTCGTGATTTACGAAAATCACTGTATACTGGATAAAAGTATCCTACCTAACGAAGAACTGCTTCGTAAAATCCGAGAGTACCCTCGTGAAAAGACTCTTCTCGCCGTTGAGATGATTGCTTCGTACGGCATGCCGGTAGGAGCGGATGTGTTTGAGACGGTTCTCTGGATAGGTCGTTTCATTGAAGCCTGGAAGGACGAGTACAGACTCATTTACCGCCGGGAAGTGAAGATAGAGATATGTGGCACGATGGAAGCCAAGGACGCGAACATCCGCCAGGCTCTTATTGATCTGTTTCCCCGGACCGGCGGCGGTAAGACCCCACAAATTGGAACAAAGAAAGATCCGGGGCCTCTTTACGGCGTTGTAAAAGATATCTGGTCTGCTCTTGGCGTAGCCGTTACAACCCAAAGGATCCTCAATAGATGTTCCACGTCTCAGAACGCAACCCCCGCGTAATCGATCGGCAATTTGCCGAAGCCTTTCCAGCACTGGATTTAAAAGCCACAGCAAACTCAGGATCTTTCCACGGGGATGGGGATCTACGCCCACGAAGCGTGCGCTATGACCGCCTGACGTTTGCCATGGAAAGCAAGTGTCGTTTTTCCAGTTCACGCAAACACTGCCGTCCGACTTCGGCAGAGTGGGCAAAGGCAATATCTCAGCTGTCCAAATTCGACAGAACAGCGATCAAGTTGTTTCTGGTTTACAATGCCCCAATGAAGACCTGGAGTGTTAATCTTTCCCTTGCAGACTGGGAGATTTTGAAACAAACGTACGATCTGTCTACCATCCATCCTCATTTTTACAAACTACGTCATCAAAACAAAACGTATGAAATGGTAGAAATTCAGTCATCCGATTGGATCGAGCTTTACCTTATCCTGGAACAAAACTTCAATTAACCATGCGCATTTCGTATCCTGCCGGCATGCGTAAGCCTGCCGTTTGCCTCAGCCTCTCCGGAATCAATCTGTACTTCTCCTACCATACTCTGGTAGCTTTCCAGTGGTTGACCGTGAAGCTGAGAACAGAGAAAAAATATTCCCCTACAACCAGCACTCACATGAGCACGATGGGAGTATCTCACTTTTTTGAGGTCTCTCAAAATGAGCTTGAGAACCTGGCAGACACGATTGTAAACAACAATCTGAAAGACTTTCCTGGATTCGACCAGGATTCTCTTCTCTATCCCTGGTGGCAGGTTCTGGGCTTTCTTGACAGTCTCCCCGAGATTGACCCCGAAGTCACCCTTCGCAGGTCTAAAGATCAGAGCTATCTGACATCTAACCAGATCAACCAAGGAGTCTTCACCATTCTCTGTGACGTACTGTGTCCCAAGGAGCTCCACGGCCTTGCCAACCTGATTGCCGACACCATCTCTTTTCAAGAACTCAGAGAGTTGATGAAAAGCAATTCTGCCATCGAGCAGAACGGAAAGACCCCCTTAGGCCTTGCCATCTTGCAGACGATTGCTAGAAACAGCCTATATTCTTCGTATCGGCGCAGCCAGTTCGAAAAAGAACTGAGCACGTATAACATTCCGCGCAAAACGGTACCCCGGGAGAATGCTTTACACTTTGTTGCTTCAAATCCCGATCTGATGTCAAAATTGCTCAAGGCAAGACTGAACCATTTCGTCCAGATCGAGTGGAGTATGCTTGACTACGAAGATCCTGTGCTGTGGGTCCGAGATCGTGATAATCACGTATTTATCTATCGAGGAAGTCTTCCGGAAGAGCTAAAAGCCTTAAAAACAGTCAAACTGCTGGAAGATTGAGGAAACAATTACAGAAACGGGGGAGCACGAGGGATTCATGTATCACACCGGCTATAGTCTCCTCGGGCTCTCCCTCTTCTCTAAAGATGGGAACGGCTCAATTGTTTAAATTTTATCCGGCCACGGAGTGTTCCGCCCCCTCCTCTTCATCCAATCGTAACGGTTTTACAGGCGGCTTCAATACTAGGATACATGACGTAGGCTGACGCGTTTCGATACGGAAACGCGTCCACGCAGGAACTGTCAGAGTGTCTTCCGGTTCCAACAGACGTCTTTCCCCGGACTCTGTTTCTACAAACATCGATCCTCTAACTAACAGATGCTGTACTCGGTAGGGTAAGTACCGCCATGAGGTCTGTTTATAACTTTCGATGAACATCACAGCAATAGTAGCATGAGGTATGTATTCCGAAGGCACTGACACAACCTGCAGCCGCACCCCGGGCTCTATCATCCGGGGAAAGATATCGATTTCATGCTCCGCCGCTTCGTAGGTACCTTCCTTGTTGCTAGATTGATACGTCTGGTACCGATATATCATATGCTCTAGCTGCTCGTTGGCCCGGGTCAACGCTTCCTTCAGGTTCTTAAGTCTCGTTTCCATGGGAGTGTTTTTCACGTTTTGTTCAGCTTTTCACGGATTTCCTTCAGAGCTTCGTATACTTGCTCCGATACCATTGTATTACGCTGAATGTATTCCATTGACTTCTCGGTAATACTAATCAGCTCCTTCTTATGGTCTTCGAAGTTTTGAATCCGATTGTTATACTGCTTGGCAATATATAAAGCCATTGATATGATGGCTCCGACACATAACATTACGATCCAGCCCAGAAGAGAAGGGACATCCTCCAAGGGAGGATCGGGTATTGATTGTAAAAGATGCAAAAAACTCACCAGGTCAGCCCACTGATTTTCCAACTGTTGTAAACGTACTCCGGAATAAGCTGTTTATTGTCTGCCACCCTTGCAATGACGGGCGCTGTATCCACATGGACGAAGGTTTTTCCTTCTTTTAGGTATTGTTTATACCCAATTCTTATCGGAATTTGCGTTTCTTCCGAAACTTCTTTGAGAAGTTCGACCATTTTATACGTTTCTTCCCTGGATTTAGTGTCAAAATCTAGCGCACAACGATAACAATGTGGTGAAAATTTAGCTGCGCGGAGACCACTTAATCGTAACCGCTGCTGTTTTTCGAAGCTACGGACGCCCGAATTAACCCGTACGGGTTTACCCCACTTCTTCCGGAGTGCTTCGGCTACAACCAGTATTTCCTTCAGAATGAGCTGTGGAGAGACATCGGGGTCATAAAGCTCCGAAACTTTAAAGTGGTCACTCTCCGTTACGTATTCAAACTCATTAATAATCATGTACTGTTTCCCCACTACGAAGGGGGTACACCCACTAGGGGTGTACCCCGTGCACCACGAAACTCAGACGTCTTGACGCCGGGCCCCTCCCTAAGAGTTTCTACGGAATGGTGCGTTCCGAGATGCTGGATCACCTCCTGGACAACTCGTGTAACATCACAGCGGAGTCATCTCCACTTTCAGGTACCGAATCGGATTGAGTCCGTTGATACCGGATACCTCAAACCGGAGGACATCTCCCTGTAACACTATTATGAGTTGAGGATCCTGCACCACATTGTTTTTGTATACGGTAAAAGGTAGTGATTTGCCTCTAGCCGTAACTGAATTGATCTGGTAACTTCCCTCCGGCAGAGATACGGAGGCCTGCGCGTCGAACGTACTTTCCCAGTTGCTTCTGTTGAACGTAATTCCTCCCAGAGTATGTATAAACAAACCCTGGAAACCTACGTTGCTTCTACTGGTGATGGATATGTGTCCGTTAAACGAAACGAACGAATCTGATCTCCACATAAAGCTCTCAGTAAGAGCTTCAAAACTCTTACCAGAGCCTGTGGAGTCATGAGTAGTAAGTGTGATTTGTCCTGAAAGAATGGGGATATATATTTCGTTGTATTCTGTAAGATACCCGGGGAGAATTCGGGCCTCGAAAGTCTCCTCCTGGTTGGGAGACAATCGGGCCCAAATTCTCCCGGGCACAAACAGATCTACTTCTCCGCTTCCTTCCGGCCACACCTCATAGGGAATGCTAAGCGAGCGTTCCGTCCTTCTGGAAATCACGTATCGCCCTTCCATTTCGGAGCCGTTCAGAGGGCTGGCCGGCAATGAGTATACCAGCTTTCCGTTCTGGTAGGAAAACGTAGGTGTTGCGCTTCTGGCCGCCGCCAGTAGCGCCAGCTCCACCGCCGTAAGATTACGATAAGCTCTCTCGAGCTTGCTTACTACTACCTCAGCCTGCTCCTCTACCGAATCAAAACGAGCCTTCAGCTCATCCGAACGGATAGGCTTTCCGTGTTCCAGGGGCATATCAGAGTTCTATTCGGTGTGATTTCAGAAGCCCCAGCTTTTCCTCTGTCATGCTCAACCACATTTGCATGCGGTACGTGACAGACTGAAATACCATCTCGAACTGAATCCTGTCTGGAGACAGTCCGGAGACGCATGTCGGAGTTGCGCTGGGTATGACTACCTGCTTACTCATCGATTACTTCCGCATCACCTCCTTCGGTCTCGATTTGTTCAAAAACGCCTTCTGGAGTGATACGAGCCTTCTCCAGGTCCACACCCAGTGCATCGGCGACTCCTCGCAGGTAGTTGTTGAGAGCTTCGTCGGCTGCACGAAACTCCTCAAGCGCCTTCTCAAAGGCAGCCTGAGCTTCTCGTGCAGGGCCGAGCTTTTCTGCCCGGGCTTTGTCCAGTTCCTGGATCTTGGCCCAGCTTTTGGCAGGAATTTTAGTTTTCATGTTGAAACGTTGTTTGGTTTACAGATACTCTGTGTACAAATATTATGCGTCAAACCCGACGCGTCGATCGGCAGCCGATCGTTTTTAACCTTCATGGCGTCCTCGTGTGATGGGTAATCACGTTTGCATGACAAGATAG
>RFGN01000283.1 GCA_003696645.1 Gammaproteobacteria bacterium
CCAGACCGATCCACTGCTGCCACAGGTACGGACAGAATGCACCACCCTGGCCGGAATCAGAATCTCTTCACCGATATCAGGATGCATGATATCGTCGCCCACCTGCAGTTCCATCTTGCCTTGCAAGCACATCCACAGTTCGTCAACGTTGTGACAGTATCCCTCCCAGCAGGTACCTGGAGAATCTCGCCATACCTCACAACTGAACCCCCTGGACTGCCATTCCCCAGAAATTTTCTGTAATATCCGTTCGAGTGTCTGCGGATTATCCATGTATTCAAATGAACATATTGATGGACTGCAGACAGAACATGGCCATCAGCCCGGCAACAACGTCATCCAGCATCACGCCAATTCCACCATCAATATGCCGGTCTACCCATCCGATCGGCCAAGGTTTCAAAATATCAAAAAGCCTGAATAGCACAAATCCAACCACAACCCACACCAACCCATTTGGTGCGGCTGTCATGGTAACGAGGTATCCGACTACCTCATCCCATACAATCCTCTTGTTATCATGCCCACCAAAATGATTTTCGGCCACCTGACAGAAAAAGATGCCTGTCCCGAACAACACCGAAATGACCAACAGATAACCTGCGATATTCATCGGCGACAATAACAGAAAGAAGGGGATACCCACCAATGTTCCGAATGTACCCGGGGCCCTGGGAATATATCCAGTGCCAAACCCTGTGGCAACGAACACCATACCTCGTGTCAAGCAGCTAGAAATGACGGTACCCTCCCTGTTCCGGCAAACAAAATGTCTGGCCATCCAAAGAGGCAACCAGCCCGGATCCAGTGGTTATCTGCCCGATACAACGAACAGGCAGGCGCTGAGCCTCAGCCAGCAACCGAATCTTTTCACTCGCCTGGGCAGGCGCCGTAAAACAGAGTTCATAATCCTCTCCAGCGGTCATGGCCAGATTTCTTGCCTGATCCAGACCCATCTGAGCCAGTAATGGTTTTGACAGGGGCAATTGTCCGATGTCCAGCTCTGCTCCGACATGGCTTGCTTCGAGGATATGACCCAGATCAGCAAGGAGACCGTCGGACACATCAATTCCCGCTGATGCCATGTTTCTGATTGACATGGCGAAGGATATCCTTGGTGACGGGGCATACAGGCGGTGCATCAGATAATCGCCCGTCTCTGGATGAAGCGCCTTGATTTTCCCTTGCCTGATCATGAGTCCGGCACCCGCATCTCCCAGAAAACCGGTCACATAGATTTTTTCACCCGGTTTGGCTGCTGATCGCAATACAGCCTGTCCAACAGGCACCTTTCCTGATGCCTGAATCGAAATGCTGAGATGTTCGCCTCGACAGGTATCTCCACCAACCAGTGAAATCCGATAGTCCTTCAAAACGGATCTGAGTCCCTGGCTGAATCTTTTTATCCAGCCCTGGTCTGCATCTGGCAGGGTCAGGGAAAGAGTGATCCACTGAGGTTCGGCACCCATTGCAGCCAGATCACTCAGATTGACCAAAACAGCCTTGCGGGCAATATCCTCTGGTTTGTCATCAGCAAAAAAATGTACTCCCGCGTTCAGGGTATCCACTGTGACAACCTGGTTAGTGTCACAGTCACCGCCAATAATCGCGGCATCATCTCCAACCCCCGTGATAACCGTAGCTGCTCCGTAGGACAGGTCAGAAAAATAATGGCGGATCAGATCAAATTCGGATATCCGCAAATGATTCCCTGTATCAACCAATGGGATTATTTCTGTACTGCGGATGCCTTGTTGGCCTTGTCGAGAACTGCATTGACAAAACGATACCCCTCATCCGAACCAAACATCTTGGCCAACTCAATGGCCTCATTGATGGCAACTGAGTTGGGAACATCCAGCATATAGGTCAGTTCGAACATTCCAATTCTCAGCGCCGCCCGTTCTACAGGATCAACCCTGTCCATACGGCAATCCATATAAGGTTGCAATCTTTCATCAATCTGGGGCAGATGATCCACAACGCCTCGAAACAATCTAGAGAAGTACTCCATATCCGATCTTTCGGCCAGTGGATTCTGATGAAACTGCAGGGTGATCTCATCCAGATCGTCCTGATTCATCTGCCAGCGATAAAGGGCCTGAAGGGCAAGCCGACGGGCCCTGCTCCGTGTTTTTGTTCCTGAGGGCTTCATGCCGTTATATCAGGTCCTGTAGAGATTGGCCATTTCAATCGTCGCTGCAGCCGTCTCATAGCCCTTGTTTTCGCGATTTTCACCGCTTCTTGCCTTGGCCTGGTCCACATCAAGAACAGTCAAAACCCCCATTCCGACCGGGATGCCGGTTTTGAGTGAGACGCTGGCAAGGCCCTGAATACAACTCGAGGATACATAATCGAAATGAGGTGTTTCGCCCTTGATCACCACACCAAAGGCCATGACCGCGTCTGGTTTCTCCATTTCTATCATTTTCTGGACAGCCAAAGGCAGTTCAAAGGCGCCAGGCGCAGATTTAATCGATTCCACTCTTCCACCGCATCGTTCGATATATTCCACTGCCGCTGCGACCATCCTGTCCACTGCAAAGGAATTATATCGGCTCGCCACAATTCCAATTTTCAGCCCCTTTGCACTGCCGGCCTTGGGAACGTTTTCCACTCCTTTCATATTCAATCAAAATCACTTATATAATCAACAACTTCAAGATTGAATCCAGATATTCCATGGATTCTCTTTGGGGCACTGAGGACTCGCATCTTGCGTACTCCCAAAGCCAGAAGGATCTGGGCACCGACCCCATAGGTCTTGAGGTCGTCACTGGACAGTTCCTCCTGATCATCTTCTCTACGTTGCTCTGCAGTCTCGGCCTGTTTGATCTTGGTGATCAATGTGTCATCATGTTCCTGACCGCGCAGGATAACAATCACTCCCTTCCCCTGACCAGCAATATAACGCATTGCGGCTCGCAAGGGCATCCCGCAAGATTTCCACTTGCAAAAAAGCAGGTCACCCAGGGTATCCGGCAAATGAACACGCACAGGAACCACCTCATCTTCAGAGATATCTCCCATGGTCAGGGCAAGATGAACCCGTTCACTGGACCGATCCCTGAACAACACCATCTCAAAGTTGCCGAAATCGGTTGGAAAGGCATGGCTATCCAGTCTCTCCACTGTTTTCTCATGTGCAAGCCGATAACTGATCAGATCTGCTATGGAAGCCATCTTCAGTTGATGTTGCCGCGCAAAGGCTTCAAGCTCAGGACGACGGGCCATAGTGCCATCCTCATTGAGGATTTCAACGATAACACTGGAGGGTTCCAATCCGGCCAGTCGTGCCAGGTCACATCCTGCTTCGGTATGACCTGCCCTTTCCAGTACCCCTCCCGGTCTTGCCATGAGAGGAAATACATGTCCTGGTTGTACAAGATCCGAAGAGCTTGCGTCCTCTGCAACGGCTGCAAGGATAGTGGTGGCCCGGTCTGATGCAGAGATCCCTGTTGTGACTCCCTTGGCAGCTTCAATCGATACCGTAAAGTTTGTCTGGTGACCAGACGTCCCGGCCTGCACCATCAGCGGTAACCCCAAACGTTCACATCTTTCTCGAGTCAAGGTCAGACAGATAAGCCCTCTGCCATACCGTGCCATGAAATTGATGTGTTCGGGGGTTATTTTTTCTGCAGCGATAACCAGATCCCCTTCGTTTTCACGGTCTTCATCATCGACAAGGATCACCATACGTCCCTGCCTGAGTTCCTCTATGATTTCAGGTATGGAGTTAAACATGCTTGACCGATTCGTTCTGTTTGGCCAAAAGGATATCCTCCTCGTTATACTTATCCCTATTCTGACGTAATGGTTGCATCATCAATCGCTCCACATAACGTGCCAACATGTCTACCTCGATATTGACTGCTTTTCCAACCTGATAGTCATTGAACACCGTATTTTCCCAAGTATGTGGAATAATCATGACAGAAAAGCCCTTGTCCGAAACCTTATTGACCGTCAGACTGCAGCCGTCAACCGCCACTGACCCCTTTTCGGCCAGATATCTGAGATAATTGACAGGCAATTCAAAGCTGACCTCATGAAATTCATGATGAGGTGTCAATTCGGTTATGGTTGCCAGGGTATCCACATGGCCACTGACAATGTGTCCCCCAAACCGGGTAGTCGGCAACATCGCACGTTCAATATTGACACGATCACCGGGCTTGCGTTCTTTCAGGCTGCTGCGGGACAGGGTTTCGGGGGATACATCAAAACCCAGAATATCGCCTTCGACCGATACGACAGTAAGACATACCCCGTTGACAGCGATACTCTCGCCAAGCGCCACATTCTCGAGGCCACATTCCACCGACATCCTCATGGATTGCCCCCTGTCTTCCAGTCCTTGAATGCATCCAAGGCGTTCAATGATACCGGTAAACATCAGGATAATCCCTCCCTGGGTTTGAAAGTCATTCGAATATCTGTGCCAACCTGCCTGATATCCTCCAGGCACATCGTCACTGCATCCTGAAGATTGCGAACAGGTGTCATTCCTGCCCATGGAGTGCGTCTTTGTTCGCCCAGAATCTTCACGGCCTGATAGATTACCACCTCATCGACCAGCCCTGCCTCCAGCAGGGCACCATTCAGGGTTGGACCGGCCTCTATCATCAATTCATTGATTTCATGATCGGCCAGAAGCCTCAGCATGGCTTCAAGATCAACCCTGCCCTTGGATGCGGCACAATGGATGTGACGTTCACATCCCGGAATCTCATGAACATCATCGACTGCATCCACAACCCAGGTGGGGGCATCAGTATTGAATATATGACTTTCATCATTCAAGGTTTTTTTTCCCTTCACAACAATCCGGATGGGAGGTTCAAAATCGATGTCATCGGGTAATCGTACCGTCAGACGGGGGTTATCGTGTCTGACGGTCCCTGCACCTGTCAGGATCGCTGTGTGCCTGGCTCTCAGGCGATGGACATCCATACGTGATTCTGTTCCCGTAATCCACTGGCTTTGTCCACCCTCAAGGGCAGTCTGACCATCCAGGCTCATGGCAATCTTGCAGCGTACGTAGGGACGCTGTTGCTCCATTCGTGAAACAAAACCCGGATTCAGTCTCCTGGCTTCGTTCTCCAGCAGACCCACCCGAACCTTGATTCCGGCTTCCTCCAGTTTCTTGACCCCCTGCCCTCCAACCTTTGGATTGGGATCAATCATGGCAATCACAACCTGGGCCACTCCTGCACCAATCAGTGCATCGACACAAGGTCCGGTACGCCCGACATGACTACAGGGCTCCAGTGTGACATATGCCGTTGCATCATGTACGTCTGTCTCTGCATTCTCTATGGCAAGGATCTCGGCATGAGGCTGTCCGCACCGATGGTGCCAGCCCTCGCCGATACAGTGCCCATCCTTGACCAGGACACATCCGACGCGCGGATTGAATCCCGTGGTAAACAGCCCCTTGCGGGCCAATCTCAGGGCACGCATCATCCATAGATTGTCTTGCACGGAAAAGTGTTTCATCTCTGGAAACTGAATGATTATTTCTCACTTTCCAGTTGATCGATCTCGTGACGGAACTCCTGAACATCCTCGAAACTGCGATATACCGATGCAAATCTGACGTAGGCCACCTGATCCATTTTTTTCAGTTCAGCCATCACGTGTTCCCCGATCTGCCTGGACGGGACCTCCCGTTCACCTGTCAACCTCAGGGCATGCTTGATTCTCAAAATCGATTCATCAATCACTTCACTGGAGACCGGACGTTTTTCCAGCGCACGCAACATGCCGGAGCGCAGCTTTTCTTCGTTAAATGGCTCACGTTTGCCGTCGGCCTTGACCAGTCGGGGCATGACCAGTTCGGCCGTCTCGAATGTGGTAAAGCGTTCGCCGCATTCCATGCATTCACGACGACGACGTACAACCCGGCCCTCTCCGGCAAGGCGTGAGTCAATCACCCGAGTATCATGGGCCTCGCAAAAGGGACAAAACATGGTCAGTTCTTCTGGTAAACAGGAAAACGCCTACACAGATCCAGCATTTCTTCTCTTACTGAGGCAATGACCTCTTCATTATCGATGTGATCCAGCACTCGACAGATTGCATTGGCAAGTTGCTTGGCCTCCTCCTTGCCAAACCCACGTGTCGTCATCGCTGCCGTACCAATCCTTATGCCGCTTGTGACAAATGGGGATTGTGGGTCGTTGGGGACACAATTCTTGTTTGTCGTGATATTGGCCTGACCCAATGCTGCCTCGGCGTCCTTGCCGGTCAACCCCTTGTCTACCAGATCAAGCAGAAAAAGATGGTTATCGGTTCCTGATGAAACAACTTTATACCCATTCTGCAACATCACACTGGACATGATGCGAGCGTTTGTAACAACCTGTTCCTGATAGGCCTTGAACTCCGGCTGCATGGCCTCCTTGAAGGCAACAGCCTTGGCGGCAATGGCATGCATCAGTGGACCACCCTGGGTACCTGGAAAGACCAGTGAATTGAGTTTTTTTTCTACTTCTGGATTGCTTTTGGCCAGAATAAAACCACCACGAGGGCCACGCAATGTCTTGTGGGTCGTTGAGGTTGTCACATCGGCAATGCCAGCCGGATTGGGATATACCCCGGCGGCGATCAATCCTGCAACATGCGCCATATCCACCATGAGATAGGCGCCTACCTCATCGGCAATATCCCTGAAACGCTGCCAATCCATGACGCGGGAATAGGCACTGAATCCTGCCACAATCATCTTTGGCCGATGTTCCCGGGCCAATTGTTCTACCTGATCATAATCCACCTCTCCGGAACCTGCATGGAGACCATATTGAACAGCATGATAGATCTTGCCGGAAAAATTGACCTTGGCACCATGCGTCAGATGCCCCCCGTGAGCCAGACTCATGCCCAGTACCGTATCGCCGGGTTCAAGCAAGGCCATATAGACCGCTGCATTGGCCTGTGAACCCGAATGTGGCTGAACATTGGCATAATCGGCGTTAAACAGAGCCTTGGCACGATCTATGGCCAGCTGTTCAGCAATATCCACATATTCACAACCCCCGTAGTACCTGCGTCCCGGATAGCCTTCTGCATACTTGTTGGTCAACTGGGAACCCATGGCCTCCATGACCCGTGGACTGGCATAATTCTCGGAAGCAATCAGTTCAATATGCTCTTCCTGGCGCCTTTCTTCATTTTTGATTGCCTCTGCCAGCTCATCATCAAACCCTTCAATGGTCATGTCATGTGTAAACATACAGCCCTGTCCCTTTAGATTTTCCAGTTAAAATGCAACATTATAGATCAATCAGAATCTAAACTCCCATTTCACAGAGAAATATACTCAGAATAAAAAAGGGCCGTAATACGGCCCCTTGATGGAACTTCGATACCGACTCAGGAAGTGAGATTCTCATTGACAAAATCCCAGTTCACCAGATTCCAGAAGGCATCCAGATAATCCGGACGTCTGTTGCGATAATCGATATAGTAGGCGTGTTCCCAGACATCACATGTCAACAGGGCCTTCTGCCCATCTTTCATCGGGGTTCCTGCATTATTACTGCAGGCCAGTGCAATCTTTCCATCTGGTTTTTTGACCAACCAGGTCCATCCGGATCCAAACAGTGTCAGCGCTGCCTGGGTAAACTGCTCCTTGAAGTTGGCAAAACTGCCGACAGATTCATTGATGGCATCGGCAATAGCACCGGTTGGCTCTCCCCCTCCGTTCGGGCTCAAGCAGTTCCAGTAGAACGAGTGATTCCATACCTGGGCAGCGTTATTGAATATGGGACCATATTCAGCCTTCATGATGATATCTTCAAGGGAATCATTCTCGAAGTCAGTTCCACGAACAAGGTTGTTCAGATTGGTGACATAGGCCTGATGATGCTTGCCATAGTGATATTCCAGGGTCTCTGCTGAAATATGTGGTGCCAGAGCATCCATGGCATAAGGCAGTTCAGGTAGAGTATGTTCCATTGGGTACCCCTTTGTTTCTGGTTAGCTTAAAGGCGGTTATGATAGCATCATAGAGATGACACGCAAATGTTGAGAGAGGAATTCACAAAAACATTCCCGGCACAACCTGATAACTGGGTTGATGAGACGATTCGCAACCTTATCCAGAAGGTCGCAACAGGTGCCGGAATGAGTCGCAATCTCTGCCGCGAAGAGGCAGAATCAGGCATGCGGCTGCTCCTGGACAAAAAGATTCCTGATGTCCAGGCCGCTGTTTTTCTTGTCGGCCTGAGAATGAAGAGAGAAACCGATGAAGAACTGTCTGGCATGCTGGATGCCCTTCTGACCTCACCCCCCAGGATCTTCTCCAGTACAGAGGAGCTGCTGCATATTTCGGATAACTACAATGGCTATGCCCGTTATCTGCCCGTATCACCCTTCCTTCCTCCATTGCTGGCCAGCTGTGGTGTCCCTACCCTCATCCACGGAACTCAGGGCCTTGGACCAAAATTTGGCCTGACAGCATCTCATGTCTATTCATCTGCACATGTCAAAGTGGACATGACTACCACAACGGCCATGACCAGTATTGAAAACAGGGGCTGGGCCTATATTGATCAAACCCGTTTTCATCCGAAATTGTCTGCCCTGCTTCCGCTTCGTAACCTGATCATCAAGCGTACTGCACTGCACACCCTCGAGGGGTTCTGTTGTCCTGTGCAGGGTCGAAAAAAAACCCACTACATGGGAGGGTATGTCCACCAGAAT
This sequence comes from Gammaproteobacteria bacterium, assembly GCA_003696645.1. Taxonomy (GTDB): domain Bacteria; phylum Pseudomonadota; class Gammaproteobacteria; order J025; family J025; genus J025. The sequence goes on from RFGN01000283.1 coordinate 8,707, forward strand.
TATCTGCCGTCCTACCTTCATCTTGCACGCCAGAGTGGATACCACAGTGCCCTGATAGTAAGAGGCCTGGAAGGAGGTTGTATTCCCCTTCTGCACAAACGTTCATATTTTGGGCATTATGATTCGAGCGCAGAAGATAAAATTTCCCACACCGGTCATGACCTTCTTTCCTCCTCACATCTGCAATCCTTGCGTATCCGAAAAAATCCGAAAGAATCCCTGCAAGACTGTATGCAGTACGGAATTGATGCCCTGCGCGGGCGTGATAGCCCTTTCCGTATGCCACTTTTATTGACCGTGGCATTGGTCCTGAAACATCTGGGGCGTGTCTCATCCCTAGAAGAAGGGCAGGCATTGGCCAACCAAAAAATGAAAAATGGTCAGGCCATCGAGTATTTCAACGCCTCTTCCTGACCTGTGCTATCCACTGCGCCTGTATGACAACAGGCCATGGCACAAGAAAATGAAGAGAGCCATCACCAATGGCCACTGATAAACCTCTCTCCAAGTATGCCCAGACCCATTTA
>RFGN01000284.1 GCA_003696645.1 Gammaproteobacteria bacterium
AATTTGCCGGGAGACTGGATAGTGATCCACTGAAAAACAAGGATGAAAAAAATGAATAGAATCTGTTTGATTGCAGTGCTCCTTTCAACTGTTTTGGGGTTTCAGGGCTGTTCCGGGCAGGAAGGCAGTGCGTCTGGCGGAGGGCAGGTAGCCGTGGCAGCCGAGGAAACTCCGGTTGAGAAATTTTGCAGTGGGTGTCATCAGGCTCCCAAACCGGCTGCGCACAAACCTTCGGAATGGCCGGGCGTGGTGCAGAGAATGCAGATGCACATGGCAAAGATCGGCAAGACACTTTCTGATGCGGATCGCAAGGCAGTGATTGATGCCCTGACACAGACTCAATGAGATCATTTTTTTTTAGCTCGGTTACGGCATTGCTTGTAACTGGATTGCTGATGACCGGTTGCGGGGGAAAAAATGCAGAGAACCGCTTTATCATTCCGGCCCAGAGTTGGCAGGATATTGAGATCAGGGTGGAAACACGTCCCGAACCGGTGCGGGTAGGCATGAATGAGTTCATTATTATCATCAATGACCATCTCAAAAAGATCCGGCCGGCCTATGACTATATCGTCGATATTCGAACATCAAACCGCTACCCGTGGCGCCAGGCCATTCAGGATGGTCATTCCGGAGTCTATCGACGCGCAGTACCGCTGGATCAGATCAAACACCCGGTATTGCAGGTCAGGATTGAGAAAGAGATTCAGGGGGGGGGTACAACCACCCTGTTTTTCCCCTTGAACGCTGCCATGGTTGAACAGGTGATGCACTAACCCATGCCAACCACCCTATTGAGTATTGAAATGATCATGATAGGTCTGGTGATCGGTGCCGGGGTCTGCCTGGCTATCTTGCTGCCGAAACTGGCCCGACAGAGCCGCAGCCATCATGAGGCCTTGCAGGAACTTGCCCGGCAGCAGGCGTGTATTGAACCTCTGCAAAAGACTCTGGACAAGCGGGAGGCAGAACTCAGGCAAACACAGGTCCAACTGGTGGAATCCCGAACCGAGGTGGCGGAACTCTCGACCCGGTTGGAGGAGCAGAATAAACGTCTGCAGGCCCAGGTGAAGGAATTTGAGGGTCTGCGACAGCAGATGAAGGCGGAGTTCGAGAACCTGTCCAATCGGATGCTGGAGGAAAAAGGACGCAAGATTACCGAAATGAACCAGTCTGCATTATTCGGTCTGCTGAACCCTCTCAAGGAACAGATGAACGAATTTCGACGTCGAGTGGATGAGGTGCATCATAAAAGCACCCAGGACCAGTCCAGTCTGCGTGAATTGATGGGCCGGCTGGAAAGCCAGTACCAGAAGATGAGTGATGAAACCCTGAATCTGACCCGTGCGCTGAAAGGGGATCACAAACTGCAAGGAAACTGGGGGGAAATGATCCTGGAACGGGTGCTGGAACAATCCGGCCTGCGCAAGGGGCGTGAATATGAAACACAACGCAGCCTGCGCGATGAAAATCAGCAACGCTACCAACCAGATGTAGTGGTACATTTACCGGAAGGTCGCGATATCATTATCGATTCCAAGGTCTCGTTGAATGCCTTTCGGGAGGCGATGGCACAGTCGGATCAACCGGAGTCCCGTCAACAGTCCATGAAACAGCTGGTACGGGATATCCGTCAGCATATACTGGGGCTCAGTGAAAAGGACTACAGCCAATTGCTGGGCATCAATACGGTAGATTATGTACTGATGTTCATGCCAATCGAGGCAGCATTCATGGCGGCCTTTGAGAACGACCCGGATCTGTTTGCCGAGGCCTTCGAAAAAAATATAATTGTGGTAACGCCCACGACCCTGCTGGCGGTTCTGCGTACCATTGATAATATCTGGCGATATGAACGTCAGAATGAACATGCGGTCAGGATTGCTGACAGTGCAGCCAAGATCTATGACAAGCTGCGTTTGTTTGTTGAAGATTTCCAGAAGATCGGGCAACAGATGGATGCAACGCACAAGACCTATGATCAGGCGTTACGACGTCTTTCCGAAGGAAGGGGAAACCTGTTGAGACAGGTGGACAATTTTCGTGAGCTGGGGGTGCGGGTCAAGAAGAAACTGCCTGTGGAATTTTCAGAGACATCAGAATAACGACAAGAGGACCTGCTCAGCTCGGGAAATCGGCAAGGTTTCCCGGTCTATGCTTGAAAATGAGAAATCGAAAAACAATGATGACATGTGTCGGCCTGAAGTCGTTCGGGCTTGTCCTGCTTCTGTTTTTGGCAATCTCGGCACATGCTGCGCGGGCGGATTCTACCATTGCCGGTTTTGAAAAGAATCGTCAGAGATTGGTGGTAGAACTTGGGCGGCTTATGCAACATCCTACTTCGGTACAGAAGATGCTGATCCAGAACCTTGTAAAACGGATGGACAGGGATCTGATGAGATTGCAGAAAGGCGGGAAGGTCTCAGGTCTTGATGCAAAAACCTGGCAGGAGGTTCGTCCAGACATCTTGGACATGTTGAAGCAGCGGAACCGTGGCCGGGAAGCGATAGACGCCTTGATATCTCTAAAAGCAAGACTGTCTGCCTTAAGCCTTGGAAAACCGGTTGAACGGTCGTCATCGCAGTTGCCTACGCCAGATGCCAGTGCCCTGCAACATAAAAGAAGGACTGATAATGCAGAGACCGGTAAATCTACTAATGTTGCCCAGAAAAACAACACTCCTGAAATAGAGATTCTTCAAGATCGTCTTGAGGAAACAGTCTTGCGTGATCGACTGATAAATATCTATCAGGAAATAGATCAGATTCTGGAGGTGGCCAATCAGAAGAAAAAGATCAGCCCATTATTCCTGTTGAAGATCAAGGGGTTGGTCAAGCAATTCGATAAAACTCTGCGTGACTATCAGAAGTTGTTGCCCGATAAAGTCGATTTCAAAAACTGGGAGGTGGCAAAAAAATCGATAAACTCCATGTCCCTTCGAGATTTCAAAAATCGAAATGTCTGGGAAAAGAATCTTCGTGTTGCAATGAGTCGTTGGTATCTGGTGCGGGTGATGGATGACCTCGGCCTGGTCGAATCTGAATTTCAAAGAAAGATACAGGCCAATGCCAAAGCTGCAAAGGAGGCATTTCAGATCGAACAAATTGCTGTTACTTCTGAAGCAGATCAACAATCTGATGAAGGACACATAAAACAGCAAAATGATGTGCAGGATGTTTTGTCGAGAATATCTGAACTGAGTCAAAAGTTGGAGAGAGAGGTTGCACAATATTCTCAATCCGGACGAGATGCCAACAAGAGAGAGATCATTCGAAAGATGAATGCCATAGAAGACTTGGTGTCAGCCGTTGAGATGGAAACCGGAGCGGATATCAAGAATTCATGGAAACATGCAAGATCAGAGATTCGGGCTCTATTGAAACGTGGAAAATCGAAACGGCGGCTTGCAGGCCTTACTGTTGGTTTGTCACAGTTTTTGAAGTTGCTGGATTCCGGTTCGGAAAACAAAAACAATAAGCAAGCCGCCGCTAAAGCAGAGGCCAAAGCCAAGGCAGAAGCAGAGGCCAAAGCCAAGGCAGAAGCAGAGGCCAAAGCCAAGGCAGAAGCAGAGGC
>RFGN01000285.1 GCA_003696645.1 Gammaproteobacteria bacterium
CACCATCGGATGTACCGGATCTGCCTCGGTTACTGTTCCCGAAGGAGTAATAATTGAAACAACCGTAGTGTCAACCGATGCCAGCTGCTTCAACAGTCCGAACGGGGCTGCTACGGTAATAGCTACAGGCGGCGTGGAGCCCTACACTTATGCTTGGAGCGACATTTTGCACCAAACATCAGCCACGGCTGTAAACCTCGCTCCGGGAACCTATACTGTTACTGTGACGGACAGCACCGGCTGCTCAACCGTTGACACAGCCATGATACAATCGCCACCCCCCATCGAACTGGCCTTGAACAGTACGCCGGTCTCCTGTGCGGGAGGATCGGACGGTTCCGTGAGCGTTACTGTTGTATCCGGAATCAACGGACCTTTCATCATGCAATGGAACGACCCCGCCAACTCTACCGGCAGTGTGGTTAATGATCTTCCGGCGGGTTCCTATTTTGTTATCGTTTCCGACACCATGGGTTGCGCAGCGACGGGGTCAGTTGAAGTGACAGAACCTTCTCCAATTGTGCTTTCCTTCGCTTCCCAACCGGCCAGTTGCTTCAACAGCAGCGACGGATCGCTGGAAGTAACGGCAACAGGGGGCACAACGGCCAGCCCGGGTGTTTACCAATATGCCTGGGATGCTCCCGGCAACCCTGCCGTGTCTGTTCTCGATGATGTAACGCCAGGAACCTATTCGGTGACCGTTACCGATGATAATGGCTGTACGGCTGTAGGATCGGTGACCATTGATGCCCCGGATTCAATTAACATCAGTTTCGACCTTGACCCCATTTCCTGTTTCGGAGCAAATGATGCGGGCCTGAGTGCCAACGTATCAGGTGGCCAGGCTCCTTTCAGCTATAACTGGAGTGTGGCTGGAGCCACTGATACCAGTGCTGTTTCAAATCTTAGTCCCGGAAATTATAGCCTCACCGTGACCGATGCAAATGGTTGCGCAGCGAATGAAAATATTGAAATTACAGAACCGGAGGCACTTATCGTATTGACCAGTGCCGTGGATGTACTTTGCTCAAGTGATGCTGATGGCCAGGCCACAGCCAACCCGCAGGGAGGTACCTCACCTTATAACTTCAACTGGTCCGAGGGGCAGACCACACAGTCTGCGTCCGGACTTGCTCCCGGTAGTTATTCCGTAACAGTTACCGATGCGCACGGCTGCCAGAGCAGTGCCACTGCCGTTGTCAGCTATACTTCTGACTTTGCTATTTCCACCACCGGAAACGATGTAAACTGTTATGCCGGCAGCGACGGTTCTGCAACTGTCAACGCCACGGGCGGTTCGGCACCTTACACTTTTGCATGGAGCAATGGTGATTCAGCAAGCATTGCCGCCAACCTCAGCGCCGGTACATTCAGTGTTACCGTTGTCGATGCGGCTGGTTGTGTCCTTACAGATTCTGTAAGTATCGGCGAGCCA
>RFGN01000286.1 GCA_003696645.1 Gammaproteobacteria bacterium
CCCAACGCTGGCAGGGTTCCGAACCGCTGCCAGCGTCTTGCAAGCGAGGCCGCAACTGAAAGTTGTAAGCTCACCTCCAAGTCTCATTGTCTCACAGTCTCAAAGTCTCAAAACCACCATCTCACTCCCTCACCACCTTCCCCGCTGCCAAAATCCGGCCCTCTGACTGCAAGTTCCAGAAATAAAGCCCCGAAGCCAGCCCTCCGGTGTAAAAGTGATACCTGGACTTGCCCGGCTCCAATGCCACCGCTCCCACCTGCCGGCCTACTGTATCAAAAACCGTCCAGGTGGCCGGGTGGGTGAGCGGCTCATCAAAACTCAGCCAGACCTCCTCACGGGCAGGGTTGGGGTACAGGCGCACCGAGCCGCCGGTGCTGAGTGGCTCCGTGGCTGTGAGCAAAGTGTCCACACTGACCCAGTGGCAGGCCGCGTCGCTGTCGTACTCGTTGGAGACGCTGAGGCAGACGTAATACTCCCCTGGCGCTGCGTAGCTGTGGATGGGATTGCGCTCCGTGCTGCCGCTGCCATCGCCGAAGTCCCATAGCCATTCTTCCGGGCGGTAGTAGGAATTGTCAGAAAAGGTGACTTCCAACTCCTCGGCATACCAGGAGAAACCCGCCAGCGGGTGGTTGTCCAGCCCCAGCGTATCACAGGGACTGCCATCCAATGGGCCGAGGCGGTAGTTGGGGAAGTTGGGGATGGATTTTTGATTCACCACCGGCAAATGGATGGAATGCTGGTCCACATGGCTTTTCATGCCGGGCTGATTAGGTGTGCGAATGACATGCATGACCGTATCGGAGACGGTGTTTATCCATATAGCGCCATCCGGCGCAAGTTGGGGAGCACCAAAAAAAGACCCGAACGCAAGGCCCACAAATCCATCGTAAACAGCTATCGGTGTCTTTGTTTCTTCTACATTATTTCCCCACAGGTCAAATTGATAAATGGTCTGGTTTGTCACACCATACAAATACCTGGAATCAGGCGAAACCACTGCACCACCTAAAAAATAAGTAGAATCATCCAAGGTGAAATGTTCCAGGTGCTGTAATTCTCCTGTACAGCGATTGAAATCGTATATATCGATTGCGTTGAATGGATTGAAACGAATTTCGTGGCTGATATATCTGGTACCGTCAGGTGAAAAAACAACATTTCCAACCGCACCATTCGGATAAATAATTTCCGGTCCTGCTTCTTGCTTTCCCATGTTCATTATACCCTGGGGGGTAAGCAGCAGACGGTAAACTTCGCGGGAAAATCGCTCTTCTTTTCTTACAAGTATCCACCAGTCTCGTCCATTCCCATGTTTACAAGCTGTTAATTTTCCAGACCCAAGAGTATCTTCTATAATCATGACATCTTTTTCCAAAACAGCACCGTTATATTCATTCTTATTCATATC
>RFGN01000287.1 GCA_003696645.1 Gammaproteobacteria bacterium
GCGTGCTGAAAACCATTGCGGCATTCCTGAATAGCCATGGCGGGCAGCTGGTGATCGGCGTGGCCGATGATGGGTCGGCGGTTGGCACTCAGGAAGACGGGTTTCCCAACGAGGACAAGTTTGCCCTGCATCTGGACAACCTGATTCGCACTCGGCTGGGCTCGCATGTCATGCTTTATGTACATCCGAGATTCGAGGACTATGACGGTGCGCGGGTCATGGTGGTTCAGTGTCAGCCGGCAAAGGGGCCGGTTTATGTGAAGGATGGGCAGGTGGAGCGGTTTTACGTTCGCAGTGCTGCCTCGACGGCCGAGCTTACCGGCAGCCAGATGAATGAGTACATCAAGCAACGATTCTGATGTCCGAATATTCCGGAAGAGCCCAGATGGATCGGCCAGTAATCAAGCTCATTTGTGAGGGCAGCAACCGATGAGTTATATGCTGTTTCTTGATGAGAGCGGCCATGACCTGAGGGAATCACCCTATGAGGTGCTGGCAGGGGTCGCTATTGAGGATCGTGACCTTTGGAACCTGATCTGCCAGATCCAGGATGCCGAGAAAGAGATTTTTGGCGTCAGAGTTTCGGATGGTTTGCTGGAGCTAAAGGGAAAGAAGCTTCTTAAAACCAAAACCTTCAGGTTGGCCAGTCAGATGCCTGATTTTCCAGAAGATGAGAGGCGAGAACTTGCAAGGGCCTGTCTGGAAGACGGGGCATCAGCAACACGAATGCAGCTCACGGCTCTTGCCCAGGCCAAACTGGCATTTGTATCCCAGTTGCTGACATTGTGCGGTCGCTATCGCGTTAAGGCATTTGCCAGCATCGTGGACAGGGACGCCCCCAGACCTGCCGGAGATTTTCTCAGAAAGGACTATGCCTACCTGTTTGAGAGATATTTCTACTATCTGGATGATCGCTCAGGTGATCCGCTTGGTCTTGTCGTGTTCGATGAACTGGAGCGTTCTCAGTGCCATATCCTTATTGACCAGATGGGCTGTTATTTCCGCGAAACAACGACCGGGCAAAGCAGGGCTTCGAAGGTGATTCCCGAGCCATTCTTCGTGCATAGCCATTTGACCACGGCAATCCAGATTGCTGATGTGATTGCATACCTTATTGCATGGGGAGTGAGGGTCGGCGGAATGAGCAGGCCTGCTCGTCCTGAATTGTCGGCTCTTGCTGATCAGGTTTGTTCGTTGCGCTATAGAACTGTGATTTCAGCGAAGGGGAGGGACGACTTTCACGTCTGGAGCTTCGCCGTGATCGATGATCTGAGGCCAAGGAGCGAGCGGGAAAATGAATTTGGGCAATAAAAAAGGCAATGCTGCGAACAGCAAAGCCTCCAATGCGAATTGTAGGGCTTCTGAGCCAGAATGCAATGTTTATTGGTGGTGAAAAATTATGAGCCCCGGCAACTATAGCGAAGACGGTCTGGTCGAACAGCCCGCCATCCGGCTCTTTGCCGATATGGGCTGGGAAACGATCAACGCGACCGAGGAGGTCTTCGGTCTCAATGGTACGCTGGGGCGCGATGCCAAGGGCGACGTGATTCTCGCTGGTCGTCTGAAGTCGGCATTGCAACGGCTCAATCCTGAATTCCCTGAGTCTGCCATTGATGCGGCGATCGAGGAGATTAGCCGGGATCGTTCGGCGATGACGATGGAGGCGGCCAACCGCGAGCTCTGGAGCCTGATGCGCGATGGCGTGAAGGTTTCC
>RFGN01000288.1 GCA_003696645.1 Gammaproteobacteria bacterium
ACGACAGTTCACAACTTGATCAGCAGCTCGCTCAAGCCGAGGGGCTGGTCGTTAGAACTTATACCATCGTTAATGAATCCTTTTTAGACAAAGCCCCCAAACTGAAAGTGGTGGGCCGGGCTGGTGTGGGTCTGGATAACATCGATCTGGATGCCTGTCGCGCTAGGGGGGTACGAGTGGTTTATACACCCGACGCCAATACTCAGGCAGTGGTCGAATATGTTCTGGCACTCATGCTGGACCATTACCGTCCCCGTACTGACCTTCCTGATCGGGCTGAAACAGACACATTTCACTCCATACGCAAGACTGAGGTTGGCTGGCAACTCAATCAGCTGACAATGGGAATTGTCGGGTTCGGACGGATAGGCAAGCGCCTTGGTAAAGTGGCACATGCGATTGGAATGCGTTTGTTGGTCTGCGATCTATTGCCGGAATCTGATCTGCGTCATGCAGTCGATTACCCATTTGACTTCGTCGATCACGCTACGCTTTATGCCCACAGTAATATCGTATCCCTTCATGCCGACGGCCGACCGAGTAACCGACACATGATCAATGCCAAGGCGCTTGAGATGATGCGTAAGGATTGCCTTTTCATTAACGCTGCACGTGGCATGTTGGTTGATTCGATGGCTCTCGCCGATTGGGCAAAAACACATCCTAATGCCCATGCCATCCTTGACGTTCACGATCCCGAACCTCCCCCGTCAGATTATCCACTATATGGGCTGTCCAACGTTCGCCTGCTTCCACACATTGCCTCACGAACACACCAAGCGCTTGAGAATATGAGCATGGTCGTGAAAGACGTGGTTAAAGTCTTGGAGGGGAAGGAACCGGATTATTCCGCGGTTTAGTTTGTGTCGGACTTGATGGATGGTGCAGACATCATTTATTCTCCATATTAGCTCTCTTTATCAATGACTGGGTTGCCGTGCTCGTCGAGTTTAAGGTCGGTGGGGCCCTGCCGAAACTCGACGGGTCCGGGTGGGCTGTTACGCCAAGGTTGATCTTTGATGATCTCTTGGGCTGCACGGATGCCATTAACCATAGCCCGACGCTCGGTCATGGACTGAGGTGATTCCAGTCGTGATTGATACGGCTTGTGTTCTTCCTGATAGAGATGAATCGTCTGTGTTGGGAAAGCAAACTGGATGCCGAGTTTATCGGCAAGGCGGACGATATCGATGAACAAACGTTCCCGTTCACGCAATTCAGTGGACCAGTCGGGTACTTGATGAAACACATAGAGCAGAATATTCAAACTTGATGGCCCGAATTCATGGCACCATACCTGAAAATAATCCTTGCGTGTATAAGGGTGGGTTCGGACAAGCTCGCGGATGCCTTCCGTAAAGGCGATTAGTTGTTCCGGGGTGGTGTCATACTGCACGCTGATGTAGGTCTTCCATCGCCTGTATTTGCGTCGGCCGAAGTTATCGACTGCTGCGTTAATTAGATTGGCGTTGGGGAGCGTAATAAGTGAATTATAGAAAGTGCGGATGCGAGTGGATCGGAAACCGACCTCCTCAACGGTGCCCTCGATTCCTTCTGTAACAATCCAGTCCCCTAAAGTGAACGGCTTGTCAAACAGTACGGTCAGTGAGCCGAACAGGTTTTTCACCGAGTCTTGGGCTGCCAGAGAAACAGCCAAGCCCGCAATCCCTAATCCAGCCAACCATCCCGTGATGTCCAGTCCGAACACATTCTGTGCTACGAACAATGTAAATACCACCACGAGAAAGATGCGCAGGCTTTTGCGCACCAATGGAACGAGTTGGTCATCCAGCTTGGTGTCTGTCTTTTCGCTGACTCGACGCAATGCAGCGTCAATCACGTCGACCAGATTGAACATCAGCCACGCCACAGCCAGAATCAGCAGGAACAGCACGATATTGTCAGTGAACTCCGCGAGTTTCGGTTCGCGGTAGATGTTGGCT
>RFGN01000034.1 GCA_003696645.1 Gammaproteobacteria bacterium
CCTGGCCCTCATCATTGACGGCACGGCTGGCTTCTGGTGCAAGCTGAGCTTCGAAAACGGCAAAGAGGCGCTGAAGCCCCTGCAGGAAAACTACGTGGATGTGGTGCTGATGGACATCGAAATGCCGGAAATGAACGGCATCGAATGTGTGCGCAGACTGAAGCCCCTGAAACCGGAAGTGGATTTCCTCATGCTCAGCATCCGGCAAGACGACGAGGCGGTGTTTCAGTCCATCTGTGCAGGTGCTTCCGGCTACCTGCTGAAAGACACACCCCCGGCCGAACTGCTGGTGGCCATTCAGGAAGTGAAAGCCGGCGGAGCCCCAATGAGCGCCGGCATTGCCCGCAAGGTCATCCAGTCTTTTCACCAGCTGAAAGCCTCGCCACTCAGCGAGCGGGAAACCGAAATCCTTCGCCTATTGTCGCAGGGCATGAACTACAAAAGCGTCGCAAAAGCGCTTTTCCTCAGCCCGCACACCGTCAAAACCCACATCAAGAATATTTATGGAAAATTGCACGTGAACTCCCGTGCCGAGGCCGTGCGCAAAGGCATCGAGGACAAGCTCATCTGAGCTGAAATACCCCATCTGTGCGATTTACCCGCCTCCTTCCGGGAAATAGCTTTGCCGGTAAATTCAACCGGTAACACCATGAAAAATCTGACAATCCTCCCTTCACTTTTGTTATTCTTCGCTGGCGCAATGGAGGCGCAAACCAGGGCCAAAAAGAAGTCTGATGATTTCATCCCCGGCGACAAGGTCATCTTCCTCGACAGCCTGAAATCCGAACAGCTCGGTGAGTTTCCCACCCGCTGGGACCTCAAAAGCGGCACGGCCGAGGTGATGGAAATGGACGGCCACGGCGTCATCGGTTTTGTCGCTTCGCAATCGGTCATCAATCCCCTGATGGACCGGGAAAACTGGCTGCCGGAAATTTTCACGGTGGAGTTTGACGTGTACTTCCACAACCGGGGCAACGAGGCCTACACCCTGATGTTCGACAACAGGAAAATGGATGTGGTTATCCGCAATTCG
>RFGN01000035.1 GCA_003696645.1 Gammaproteobacteria bacterium
ACCCAGTGGCTGATCAGGTTGATCTCGATATGTCTGTCCAGGCGGGTCGCAAGCAAGGCGCCAAGCAAGCCCAGCCACAATACGGCAATGCGCAGCAGCGGATCTATCCATGGTAGGCCGCTGTGCAGTAGTTCACGCATAATGATCTGGGTAATGGCCAATCCCAGCATGCCCAACAGCAGTAAGGCAATCAATGCATCTTCAAGATGATGCAGAAGGTTGAGAGCCCTTTTCCAAGGAGGCTGGTCAGCTGTCATGCAGCCCGGATTCCACCATCATGCGATTGGCCCGGTAGGTCTCGAGCAGATTTTGGATCCTGTCGAACATCTCCTGTGAATAGATCCCGGAACGACCCAGATTGACAATGGCCTGTTTAGCAATGTGCTGCCATTCACCGAGTTCATTGACGTTTGGTGTGTCAAACTGGATATGCTGTTGCTTGAGAGCAGTCAGGGCCTTCTTGTGATCACGCTGACTGGCATGATCAAGTTCCTGCATGGTCTGGCCAATGATCATTTCAACAGTTTTTCTGTCATCCGCACTGAGACGTTTCATGGCCTTCTGGCTGACTACAAAAACACCAGTTAGATACATGATTGGAACATTGGTCAGATGTTTGATACGGGTATGCCATTGGAAGGCCAGGGCTGCGACAGGCGGCCCGGCAATGGTATTGATCAGGCCAGTCTGCAATCCGGTGTAGACATCCGAGATCGGCAGGGAAACCGGGCTTAGATGTGCAGATTCGTAGATGCTCCGAGACAGTACATCACCTTCGGGTACCCAAGGTTTGCGGGTTTTGAGGTCTTTTATGGCGGCAACATTGGTATTGGACATGATATAGGCGAATCCGGCATCGGTGATACCCAGAGCCACCAGCCCTTTTTTGGCGAGACCCTGTTTCAGCTTCGGATCGATTCTTTTGCGGACATAATTGACCTCATCGAAATCCTTGAACAGCATTGGCAGACTGTAGATCTGGATATCGGGATAGAGCTTGCTCAGGCTTCCAGCAGTGAAGGCCCCGCCATGCAATTGTCCAATGCGCATCTTGCGCAGGACGCTACTCTCGTTCCCCATCACTCCTCCGGGGTAGAACTTGAGCTTGACTCGCCCTTGGGTTTCCTGATGGATCTTCTTGCCTGCCGCGCGCATCTGGGTGACCCAGGCTGTCCCCTCAGGAGCGATTGTGGCAATCTTGAGTGTCAAGGCGCCGGCCGAAGAACAGGCCAGTGTCAGAAACAGAATGGTAACTCCGAAAAGACTTCGCATATAAAAAATTCCTGTCATTTTTAGAAGTAGTCGTCCGCAGATTCAAGAAGTTGCTTGGCCTGCTGTTTGGCCAGAGTATTGATAAGAGTCAGGCCCGGAGATCGAGCCGGTGTGTTTAGGACATCCCGAAGCAATTGGTCATGTAAAGGTCTGTTGAAGACCAACCGGGCATAGTATTGTGCGAACAGGACCTTGGCCATCAGATTCTTTCCATCGGAATATTCAATGGCCTTTTCGAAGTATGCCCGGCCTGCTTCCGGTTTTCCACCGAGTGCGGCAGGTCTTTGCGAGGACAATACGGCCATGTACAGTTGTACATTGCCGTGATCGTAGGCTGGATCGAAGCGGATGATGTGTCTGAAAATTGCCTCGGTCTTGGGGAGGTCGGCGATGGCCCCCCAGTCCTGGCTGTTCTGTTGAATCCATGTAACCCAGGCGACATCGAAGCCGTACAGGATATCCAGATGATCACCCTTGTTGTCATTCAAGGCCATCTCCAGGGATGGCACAGGCGCGGCAAGGACTGCACAGATCTTTTCAAGTTTGAGGCACAGGGCGTGATGCGCATAGTCTCTTGCCTTGCTGGCCAGTTTCCTGGCTCGTTCAGGTTCTGAAACAAAGGTGGAGGCATAGGCCCCATAAAGTCGCGATGCCGAAAGAAGCAGGTGAACATTATCCGGATCGCCTTCAAGCAGACCATCCAGGACCAGCAGATAACTGGGCAGGCCTTCACTTACAAGTTGCGGATCGTTCTCGTTGAGGATGCCACTGGACAGCCCTTCAAGGGTGTTATTGTAGGAACACCCTCCGGTGTGCATCAGCACAGCTGAGAGGATGAGAATTTGCAGATGTTTGTGTATCACCCTGTTCGGTTCATTAGAAATAGTAACTCATTTCCGCCTGAATCATATCATCATTTCTCAGGTCTGTGGCAGGGTCGGTTACCGGGATGTGGTAGAAGGTGCGAATCTCGGCCGAAGCCTTCCAGTGATCCCCGAAACGGCGGTTGCCTTCCAGAAAGAAAAAATATCCCTGATTGTCGAGATCCCGTGTGATGCCAAACAGCAGTTCACTGCTTTGTACATCGTTCCAGGCAATACGGCTGCCAAGAAAGAGATCATTGCCCAACTGTGTAGGTGTTCGACGGGTATTTTTCATGTACTCTGCCAACAGTCCAATATCGATGCCGCTTGAATGTACATTGAAAAAGGTATATTCCACGGACGGGGTATAGGCATTGAAGGATTCTCTGGAGGCTACACGTCGCATGGTCTCAAGCTTCAACAGCCAGGCATCGAAGGTAGCCTGAATCTCGGCACCGGTCTGATGGATCAGCCCATAAAAAGGACGTAGGACTGTGGCGCCGCCTGTTGATGACGAGAACGGGATCAGATCCGGTTCCCGGGAGGTTCCATAGAAGTGATTGAGGGCAAAATCGAAGGGCCCGATGTAGTGGGACCAGCGCATGGCATAATCGACATGATGCTCCCGGTCAGATGAGGCATATAGGGGGTGTTCGGTATCTATGATCAGGGCAGGCCGAAAACGACCCTTTCTGCCGGGAAAGGTACGCTCCCGAAAATAGGGAAGAATAAAAAAGTCGAATGTCCCTACTGGAGTAATGCGGGCGACATTGAGCATGGGCTGACCCAGTTTGTCCTCGAAGTTGAGATCCTCGACCTGGTCGGTCTGGTTGACGATGTCGAGGATATGGGCGATCTCCGTTACCCCCCAGAAGACCTGTCTGATCCCCAGCCGGATCTCCCAGTCGGATTTTGCCATCATCCACTCCAGTTGGCGGATGTCGGCGTGTGTTCTTCTGTCATCGTTCTTGTCCAGTCGAACAAACAATTCAAGGGAGAAGGTCTGTCGACCAT
>RFGN01000289.1 GCA_003696645.1 Gammaproteobacteria bacterium
GGCTTTGTCTAAAAAGGATTCATTAACGATGGTATAAGTTCTAACGACCAGCCCCTCGGCTTGAGCGAGCTGCTGATCAAGTTGTGAACTGTCGTATGGACACCAAACGACCTCAGCGTGTTGAGCCAACAATTTGGCCGCTGCGTCGGACAACGTTTCGGTGATCAACACACGCGAGGGCATAAGTATAGAGACCAGTCCAGATCAAGAAAATGAGACACAACACCACGCCGGGCAATTCCCGACATGGCGTCTGCGAGGGCACCTGTTTGCGAAGCTTATTTGTTCGCGTAATAGGCCGCGTTCTTTTCGATGTAATCGTGCCATTCTTCCGGCAGATCCTCTTCCGGGAAGATCGCCTTAACCGGGCACTCATCTACACACAGGCCACAGTCGATGCAGGTCTCGTTATCAATGTACAACTGCTCGGCTTGCTCAAAATCCGGCTCATCCTTGGTCGGGTGGATGCAATCGACCGGGCAGACATCTACACACGCGGTATCTTTGGTCCCGATACACGGTTCAGCGATGATGTGAGGCATAGCAGTAACTCCACAAGCTGGGGCGGGCGACACCCGCCAGTCATGTCTTAAAGTATAAGACACTCTGATAGTTCTGCAAAACTCGCACTTCCGGCTTCTTGGTCCCGGCCGGATAGGCTCCAATTAGGGGGCCTTAGAACAGCGATACCCTTACGGGGCATTCGGCCCGACCTCGGCAGGCGTCAGCCGGTGGGGAGCATAGCCAACCTCACTCAACCCTGACCGTTCAGCTGGAATCCGAAGCCCCCGATTATCGGTCTGTATATCCCAATCTCTCAACTGTATCGGGTTCAAGAAGGCCGGGGCACATTCACCTACCACTCGGTTGCACTCAGCGTCAAACCCCTCCGGCTGATCCAGAACCGTAAAGGTCGCGTGAGTCTTGCGGTTGTAAAACAAGTTGTGAGAAAGAATCAGGTTACGAGGCGGGAGGGTACGGCCTCGCTCCCCGGCCCCAGTTCCGATCACCAAGGGCACGTTGCACTCCACGATTACGTTGTGTGTGATTCGGGCATCACGGACCAGTGTATAACCATTGAGCGGGCTGTTCGGCTGGGCATTCATAATTGAAAGAGCCGCTCGAAAATCATCCGTACCGATCAGATCCTGCATGTGGTTGCCTATAACAGTATGTTCAGCGCCGATGACGCGCACCCCACCGCCGCCCCGCTTACCTCGACCGATGAAGACATTATTGACGACCAAGCATCGGTCACCATGTCGTAACGTCAACATCCCAGCACAGTTATCGAAGGTGTTATCGCGGTAGACATTGTCACAGCTCTTGTTCGAGATAACCTCAATCTCGCCGTCACACTCATCGAACAGGTTATGCTCGACCACCGTGGCTGAACTGGTCAGCGATGTCTTGCTGTCACCGACACGGATGGTTTCGCCGCCGTTAGCACCCAGATCCGGCCGAGGACCGAAGTGATTATGATCGATCCGGTGATGGTTGGGGCGGCCGTCTAGCCAAACGACCAGGGTTGGGCCATGTGTGGTTTTTCCAGCAAAATAACAGTGATCGATACGGTTACGCCGCCCGAAAAGGGAAACCCATCGGTTACTGATGCCGTCCGGTGAATTGAAGTTGATGATCGAACAGCGAGTCAATCGGCAATCCATGGCAACATCATCCGAGTCACGACGGAACTGAACCGAGTCTGCCGAACCGGAGTGCCCGTTGACGAAGCTAAAGCCCTGTACGGTGACTAACTTACCCCAGATACGCAGGATGGATTCTCCGGTTAGTGTTACGCCGCCGACCGTCTCCGCCCTGACCAGTATCGGTACCCCCTCCAAGCCATAACCCTGAAGCCGAATCTCCGCATCACGGTATGTACCATCGACAAGCACCACCTCGTCTCCGGGTTTTGCCTGAGTAACTGCGGTGTTCAGTGCAGCGATGGAATCAACGCGGATCGTTGCAGCCAATGTGGAGCCCCAATCAGACGTCAGGGTAACACATAGGCATAAAATCCACTTCATATGTGAGTGCCGAACTATCTGCTCCATGTATGCCTCCCCGACATGCAGCACCCTAGTGTGTTGCGTCGTCCTATCCCCTCAGTAGGAGTCTAGGGTTTGCGCCACCATCCATAAATGATTACAATCGCCAACTTATGGCTAAAACCGCAAAGAAAATCCCAGCCGGGACGATTGCCCAGGGTGATTGCATTGAATTGATGGCCAAATGGCCGACGGAAAGTATTGACCTGATTTTCGCTGACCCGCCTTACAATATCGGGTTCAAGTATGATCACTACGATGACAACCGGGAACACGATGATTACGTCCAATGGACACGGGAATGGATCGACGCCTGTACCCGACTGCTTAAACCGACCGGTAGTTTTTAC
>RFGN01000290.1 GCA_003696645.1 Gammaproteobacteria bacterium
ACAGCAACGGCACCAACCTGGGCCTGAAACTCGGCATGATTGCAGAGATGTATTTTCAGGAGAACTACGCCTTTTTTACAGGACTAGGTTTTGCCTTCAACAGCGGCGGAACCCTCCGCCACGAACAGGGCGGACAGATCTGGACCCGCTCAGAGCTGCCCCAGGGCGTTGATCCAACTTTTTTCCCGGGCGTTGACCTGAAGTACAACGTCCAGTACGTTGAAATTCCATTCGGTCTGAAGTTCAGGACCAATTCCTTTGGCTACCTCCGCTACTGGGCCGAAATCCCGGTACTTACCCTGGGCTTTCGCTCACAGGCCAGAGGCGCCATTATGCAGGCCGGCATCAATGAAGACAAGATCATCATCAAGAAAGAAGTCGGTGCCCTCGCCCTGTCATGGGGCCTCGGCGGTGGTGTGGAGTACGAACTCAGCCCCAACGCTTCCCTCGTCGGCGGCATCAACTACCAGCGCATCTTCACCGATGTCACCCGGGATGTTTCTGACGATGATTCAAAGGGCTATACCAACCACATCATCCTGAGGGTAGGTGTAATGTTCTAGTAGAGACGTTGCACCGCAACGTCTGACCGGGATTCGTTGAGAGGGGTTTAGAGAAGTTGAGAGAAGTTCACACCTAACCCCTCCCAACGACTGAGGGCACTTCGAAAAGTGCCCTCAGTTCCTCAGTTCCTCCCCCGAAAGCTTTCGGGGCCTCAGTTCTTCAATTCTTCATTTTTCCGCAGCCACCGGTGAGGTCAGTGCATCAACGGTTTCGATCATTCTGACCAGTTCGTTGCGGTAACCGTTGGGGTCTTTGCCCACGGCGCTGCGGGCCAGTTCAGCGGCCTTTTTGTAGCTAGCATTGCCTTTGAACTCCGAGTTGCGAAGCAACATGCCGAACTCGGCCACGGCGGCAGCAAAGCGGAAGTTGTCGCTGCTCATTTTGCCCTGGGCGTCCAATACCGGGAAATCCCGCTGCTGACTCTTTTTGCCATCCGGGGCTTTCCAGCGCACCTTTACCGTCAGCAATTCATCAGAGCCTTTAGCACCCTTCACGGTCTTCGTTTTCTGGTATTTCAGCTCGTCAATG
>RFGN01000291.1 GCA_003696645.1 Gammaproteobacteria bacterium
ATTTACCCTGGCAGGTGTGGGCGTAATTGGCTTGATTAAAAGCGTTACAACCGTTGCCGTGCTTCTGCCCTATCTCATTTTGGCAGTTCCCCTCTTAGACATGTCGGCTGTCATTCTGGATCGGATCCGTTGCGGCACTTCTCCCTTTGTTGCGGATAAGCGCCACCTCCATCATCGTCTGCTGAAAGCTGGATTGTCCCACCGCTGGGCCGTCTTGTTCATCTATGCCTTAACCCTCTGGGCCGGGAGTTTAGCCCTGGCCTTTGCCGGAATTCCCAGTGGCTTTGCCTATGCAATCGGCGCTACAGGACTCTTAACCTATGCGGGTTGGCGCGTCAGACGCCTCTCTCGCTAGCGGTCAGCAGGCCGATCGCCTTTCAGGCAGCAAGATTCACGCCTGCAAATTCCTAACTTGAACGTCAGTGCGGAGGCTGGTTGCGACCTCTCTCCCTAAGGACTACTGCTTATACACATCTCTGGATGATCCTGATGCCGACTGCATAACCTCCCTTAATCCCTCCTTGGTAAGGAGGGACACTCAGTTTTCCCCCTTGCCAAAGGGGAGCTAGAGGGGGGCCACAGAAGGTGTTATACCAATTCTCTAAATACCGGCTACAGATAGCGCATCCAGAATCGACTTTCTTCCAGTGATGGAGGCGACGATGTCTGAGGTGAGTTCCAACAAGCGATCGCGAATCAGGTCACGTAAATCCTTCAGGCTTTGGGGACGCCGCCAGCGCAGGCGTTTTTTCAGGTACTGCCAAACTTGTTCAATGGGATTGCACTCGGGGCAGTGCGGCGGTTGAAACATCAAGATGAGGTTATTGGGCACTTGCAATCGCTTGGCCCGATGCCACCCCGCCTGGTCTAACTGAATGATGAGAATGCTGTCAGCGTACTGTTTGGCGACCAACTGGAGGAAGGCTTCAAAGCAGTCCGTGTTGCAGTGGGTGAATTCGTAGAAGCAATGCTCCCCGGTGGCAGGTTCCACAATGCCGTAGAGATAGGTCGCTTGAAAGGGCCACTGCACTTGACCTTTAGGCTTCACACCCCGCGTCGTGATTTTCCGCCCCGTCAGGGTTTTCAGACCAAAACGACTTTCGTCTCCACAGAAAAACCGCACCTGACCACTCCATCCCAGAAGGCTCCAGGCGAAGTAGGCCAGCATCGCTAGGTTCTCAGAGAGTTTTTTTTATAGTTCTCCAGGCGGGCCTCATCTTGATACGCACTCTGCGGACGCACGACTTTGGGCGCAGCCTGGAGGCGGTCGTGCACCAGTCGGTGCACCGTTTTGTAAGGGGCGACAATGCCCAACTCGGTCTCTAACCACTGGCAAATGGCACCATAGCTCTCAAAGCCTTCTGATTGCTCAAGGCGTTGCCGCAACGCTGTTTGCGCCCATCCCGGAATACTCCACTGGCGACCGACTCGCCGTTTGTGGTAGAGCAGTTGCGCCATGCCACCCTCCCGATAGCGTCTGGCCCATTGCTGCACGGTCACCCGATGACGCCCCAGGAGCAAGGCCGCCTGTTCCATGGTCTGAGCTTGTTCGCTTTTGAGGAGATAGAGCAGATGCACCCGATCCTTATCGGTCGCGGTTTTTTGTTGGCCCCGAAGTGTTTTGAGGTCTTCTAAAGTTTCGGTGATTTCCAGATGATAAACGCCTGACATTGAGGAGGACTGAATGCTTCTATTCTCTTTTAGCATCTGTAGCCTCTCCTGAGAGAATTGGTATTA
>RFGN01000292.1 GCA_003696645.1 Gammaproteobacteria bacterium
CCCTTCTGGTTTTCCTTATCAGGTTTCTTCACCGTTTTCTCCTCAACAGTTTCTCTGCCAATTCCCCCGGACGAGCACTGGGGATATTGGATTTGCTTACACTCGATGTGGCCATGGTATCACGATTTGTCAAGCCATTCTTCTTGAGCAGGAAAGCCTTGTTCTGCTGCTCGAATAGCTTGCGCAGATCTGGCGGGCAAGACAGGCGCAATGTCTCTGGATCCCAATACAAGGGAATCTTGGCATCATCGCCGCCGTTACGCCCCTTCACAACATGATACCAAACGATATGCCTGAGCATATCTTCTTCGGTTCTACGGGCCGAAAGAATGACATCGGCAACCCGAACTTTATCAGCACCGCCAGCCAGCTGGGACGTTCCAGCTTTCTTGGAATCAACTTCGGTATCCTTGGTCTGCTGGGATGCACCCCAGATGATCTTCGGAGCACCTTCTTCGTGAGCCCAATCATATAGCGCAGTCGAAACGAATTTGTCTCGAACATGAATGTTGTCGAAGGGAACCTGCTGATCTGGATACAGCAGGTCCGGGTAGTCAATGACTACATGTCTCCATTCTTCTCCCGTTTCGTCTTCCAGCTCTCGCAGATACGCTGACAGAGTGGCAGGAGTGGTTCCGGTCATGGGGAAGCGCTTGATCTGGATTTTGCCCATGTCTGGCCGATTCAGGGCCTCTCTGACAGCATCCTTGTTTTTGTAAACCTCCTTGATGGAGATGCCAGCCAGCATTGCAGCCATTCTTTTGAGAACAAGGTATTCTGATAGTTCAAGCGAGATATAGACCACATTGTGGCCCATCTCAGCATAGTTGATTGCGATGTTCTGGAGGAAGATTGATTTCCCTTTGCCGGATGGAGCAGATACGATGTTGTAGCTGGGAACCGTGACTCCGCCGATGATCTCGTCGATGAATTGGAATCCAGTTGGCTGATGGTCGAACTTGGCACCGCTCTCGATGATATCCAGCATATCCTGCCCAAGTTCGTAACCGAGATGGACCTTTACGGAAATGGATGAGATCTTCTCGATCTTCTTGGTCATTTCTGCCACGAAACTGCGGCTCTTCACTTGATCGAGATTCTCGGATACTTCTATGAGGAATTGCTCGGTGGCTTTTCTACGGCAGAATGATTCGCAATCGACGGCCACGGATTCCATCATTTTTGGATCGTGGGCATCCTCAGGGACTACAAGCTGCAACTTGGCCATCTTCGCCACATAAAGGGCGGACGGCATTTTTCGATATCGATTGGCGAATACTTCTATCGCCTCAAATGCCTTCCTGTGGCGTCCATCGAAGTATTCAGCCCGCAGGATGGGGTAGCACTTGTTCCATAAGCCCAGATTGGCTCGGAGATAGCATAGCAGGGCATATTGGTCGATGCCCTCGATATTCTCCAAGTCAACTTCACTCTCCCTGACTGGCTGTGTATCATCAACAGCCCAGTCAGGTGGATCATTGTCAAAATCAAAGTCCATGAATACGGAGTTCCATCTTGGCGTGAATATGAGTGGCCTTGCCTGCCTCGACGGCATCCACGATTTCCATGATCGTATTTAGAAGCCCCCGATCCCGGAGATAATCTCCTACATCCTTGTATCCCTTGGGAGGAACCCAGATCGGCCATTTTCTATTTTGAGCAACCTTCATGTATGCTTCTATCCCCTTGGCCCGATCTGGCAAGAGAATAGGAATCCTGCTGCTGTTTGCAAGGGCCTGTTCCAGCACTGGAGGAATACTTGACCCCATACTGGCAACTCCCCTGAGCAGCAAGGCATCGAACGGTGATTCCATGACCATGACATATTTCGGAGATAGTTTCAGAAGGTCCATGCCGGGAAAGAAATTCTTGACCTTCCTGGTAAGAAACCGTGCTCCATCATTTCCAACAATCTTTCTTCCAAGCCACCCCGTGATCTTTCCATCGTAGCGATAATCAAGGATTATCCGATCCAGCATCTTGTCGGACACCCAGAAACGATGAAGGTAGTCGATGAAAACCGGGTAACGGTCCATCAAGTATTGAATGTGCGGCTCATATTTCGGGTCTTCATAGACATCAATCAGGGGCACAAAATGAGATGGCAACGTCATCTCGGGAAATGCCGTGGGCACGAAAATCTGCTGCTTCTTGTGTGAGTGATCGGTGACAATGGGTTGCGCCTTGATGAGATCAACAGGATTGCCGCCAAGAAGTTCGTAAAGATGACGCACGCGAAAACCGATTTTGGATCCCGGTTCCCACCCGGTGGCGCGCTCAAACTCACACCCTGCATTAAAGCAATGATAACGGAATCCCTGCAACCCATCCGGTGATTGAGTCCATAGGAAACCACCCCTTTTACGGGTATCCCCACATGCCGGGCAATTCAGAATCACTCGATCCCCCCGATCAGCATGGGGGACGTTCTGTAACAGGGATCTGAACAATTCCGTCACGCTTTCCATGAGGATCAGATAGCAGATGGCGAGGAGATAATCAAGGTTTCATGTGCCGGAAAACGAGCTAGCCATCCTCCATGACATCAAGGCTTGAAAGGTAGAAATTTGTTGGTAACTCATCTGCAAGCTCG
>RFGN01000293.1 GCA_003696645.1 Gammaproteobacteria bacterium
CCTCCGTTTCAGTCAGGATCTTTTGCCCATCCCTTTCGATGAAAAACTCGTTCAACGCCTCAAGCAGTCTGCCCTCATCCTGCTGGTCTACAAAATCGACCTTCTCGAAGGACAGGCCATTCCAGTGCAGACAACATGCTTTGGTGATCCGGGCACTCTCATCAACAAAACGACTTATCAAAACATTCTGTCCGGCCAGGCATTCAATAGCCTTTTCCACCCCCCCTGCTGACAGCCCCTTGTCGGCAAGACCGGTCATACTTGCCAGCCGCTCAAGATCCGCCTCCTTCTCAAGAACAAGAACTGTAAATTCGTTCGGCTTCATTGTCTATGGCAGGCCTGCCTGGCTTCATTCACGAAAGATTGCATCAGGGCGGAAGATTTGATGCCAGGCGAGGACTCAACGCCACCACTGACATCAACAGCATAGGGTCGAACCTGCTGAATACAGTCTCCGACATTCTCGGGGTTCAGCCCCCCTGCCACAATCACTGGAACAGCTCTTTCCTCTGGTATGCAACTCCAGTCGAATGTTTTTCCTGTACCACCAGGAATACCGGAGACATGGGTATCAAGCAACACGGCATCCACACTGCCATATTCCTGCAACCAAGACGAAATCGAGGCGGCATCTGAAACACGCAGGGCCTTGATGACCTTGCAGGGAAGCTGTCTGCAGAACTCGGCAGATTCTTGTCCGTGCAACTGAACCACGTTGATGGAAAGTGTCTGGATGACCTGCAGAATCTTTTCCAGAGAGGCATCCACAAACAGTGCCACGACACTTACAAAAGGAGGCAAGACCGCAATGATCTGTCGTGCCTGCTCAAGCGAGACATAACGTGGGCTCTCAGGATAAAACACCAGGCCAATCGCATCCGCACCCAATCTGGCGGCCTCGAGAGCGTCATTGGCGCGAGTCAGGCCACATATCTTGATTCGTACCATAGGGTTCGGATTGGGTTTCATAATCAGGCTATACTATAGTGTATTTGAACGAAAGGAAATCCTCTCATGTTATGGATCAAGGCATTGCATATCATCACAGTCATTACCTGGTTTGCCGCAATGTTCTACCTCCCCAGGCTATTCGTCTATCACGCCATGGCCGAGGATAGCATCAGCCTGAATCGCTTCATCATCATGGAACGAAAGCTGTATCGTGGCATCATGACACCCAGCATGGTTCTGGTCATCCTCTCTGGAGGAATACTATTGCATCATTTCTGGCCGGTGTTCAAATCCTCGGGATGGTTGCATGTCAAACTGTTACTGGTTGCGACACTGGTGGCCTATCATTTCTACTGTGGCAAACTCCGCAACGATTTTGCCGAGGGTCGTAATGCTCATGGTCACGTCTTCTATCGCTGGTTGAATGAGGCCCCAGTGATTGCACTGATCATCATCGTCATCATGGTCGTGGTCAAGCCCTTCTGATTGTCCGAAAAAACACTGGGTTACAGTTACATATTATGGATTCATGGTATTCAAACCCGGCACTTATGCACATGTCCTTCAAGGAATTCAGAATAAAATTATTTTTGTCAAGACTCTCTGGCAAAATTTTGACATAAATCTTAACTTACTGTTTTTTATAGTGTTTTTATGGCGTTTAATTTTTCATCAATCCAAGTAAAATGGCTTGATATAAAGCAATCCTGTCCCTTGGCCCCATTTCTTCCACAAAGTTATCCACAGTTTTTGTGGATAACCAATATATTCACTGCACATCAATAACTTACCTGTCATTTCAAAGATCGCCTTGAGTTTGATGCAACAAATCAAGCTTTCCAAGCGCCATTCATCCATTCATACATCCACTTTGTCATGACTGTGTTGCAGATCGCCGTCCCTGGTCCCTTCATGCATGGTCTGGATTATCTCTTTGACCTAAAGGAACACCCCCCATCACCTGGCACACGTGTCACTGTCCCGCTACGCGGCAAGGATGTGACCGGTATCGTGCTCAAATCTGGTGTATCCGCTCAGATTCCTCGCGACCGATTAAGCCCGATCAAGGCAGTCATTGATCCTCAGGCAGCCCTTACACCGCCCCTCTTCAAACTGGGTCTGTGGATACATCAATACTATCATTTTCCACTGGGTGAAACGCTCTTGACCATGCTCCCTCCCCAGCTTCGCCGTGACAAGCCACTGGAAAAAACCTTTCCCTGTTGGACCCTGACCGAAAGAGGCCAAAATGCCATCGAAACAACCGCAAAGAAGGCACCCAGACAGCATGAACTCCTGCTCATATTGCGAACTGCTGGGGAAAACGGACAATTTCAGCATGAGCTTCCTGAAAACAGCAGTGCCATACTCCGAACCTTGCTGGAAAAAGGTTGGGTAAGTCGTACTGAAAGATCGTTCACTGTCTGTATCCCCGAATCTCATCAATACACGCCGATACCTGCCCCGTACCCACTCACTGCAGCACAGCTTCATGCGCTGGATGCAATTGAAGAACATCTCGCTCATTTCAGATGTCTGGTGCTGGAGGGCGTTACCGGAAGCGGCAAGACCGAGGTCTATATTCAGGCCATTCAAAAATGCTTGCAGGCAGGGAAACAGGCCCTGCTGCTGGTACCTGAGATCAGCTTGACACGTCAATTGATCGCCCAGTTCAAACAGCGCTTTCCGAATCTGGTCGCTGTCTCGCATTCCGGGATGACGGATGCCCTCAGGCTCGAAAACTGGATAGCCATGCGCACACAACAGAAATCCATCATGATCGGTACCCGATCGGCCATCTTCACCCCCCTGAAATCACCAGGCATCTTCATCATCGATGAAGAACACGACATCTCCTACAAACAACAGGACGGGTTGCGCTATCATGCCCGCGATGTCGCCATCATGCGCGCCAAGTACGAGTCCATCCCGGTTGTATTGGGCAGTGCTACCCTCTCCGGGGAGACCATTGTAAATATGACAAGACAGCATTATCAGTACCTGTCCCTGCCTCATCGAATCTCCACAGCCCCTGCCCCCATCATCCGCATGGTGGACATGAATCGTCAGGCCATTCGGTCCGGCCTCTCCCAGGTACTGATCAATGCTATCCGGGAACATCTTGCCAATGCGCATCAGGTCCTGCTGTTTCTGAACCAGCGCGGCTATGCCCCGGTCCTGTTCTGCCAGCACTGCCAGTGGAAGGCAGAATGCCCCTCTTGCTCGGCAAACATGGTGCTGCACAAGAAGCAGGGTCGTTTGATCTGTCATCATTGCGGAAGACAGGAAAAGCTTCCGCAAAAATGTCCCAACTGCCAACTGGAAGGTCTCCTGCCGGTTGGCCAGGGAACAGAACGATTGGAAGAGACCCTGCAACATCTGTTCCCGGATTCGGAGATCATCCGCATAGACCGCGACAGTACCCGACACAGAGGCCGTCTGGATGAACTGCTTGAATCCGTGCAGTCCGGAGAAAATCAGATCCTGCTGGGCACACAGATGCTTTCCAAGGGTCACCATTTCCCAAATGTCAGCCTGTCAGTGATTCTCAATGCCGATCAGGGGCTGTTCAGCCCGGATTTTCGCGCCACCGAACGTGTATTACAGCTCATCACCCAGGTCTCCGGTCGGGCTGGACGAGGAGAAAAACCGGGAGAGATCATCCTACAGAGCTGGCATCCCGACCACCCCGTACTGCAGACCCTGATTCAGCGCGGCTATCGGGAAGGACTGCAAAACTGTCTGCAGGAACGACAGCATGCCGGACTACCGCCCTATGCAGCCCTGATCCTGATTCGTGCCGAAGCCAGGAGAAGGGTCATTGCCGAATCGTTTCTGCAACAGGTGGCAGAGATCTGCGATCAAGACTTATCGCATGAAAACGGGCTACAGATTCTTGGCCCTGCCCCAGCCCTGATGGAAAAGCGGGCTGGCTACTTCAGCGCACAACTGATGCTGAGATCGAATCAACGTCGCATATTGCAAAAGACCATGCAGGGCCTCTATCCGAAACTTTCCAAAATACCTAATGCCAGAAAGGTTCGATGGAGCATTGATGTCGATCCGGTCAGTTTTGGCTAGGATTCACACTGATTAATTTTCACTGCCCCGTTCCAGTTCTTCCCAATGAAGTCGGGTACTGTCATTCCACAATTTAAGAACCTCATTCATCCTTTCCGGTTCCAGCCCGGATTCACCAAAATCATGCATCAATGACTGCGGGGTCACTTCTCTTGCTCCTTTGCCGATAACACGGATTCTGACCATGACCAGAGCACTGGGACGCCCGCAATGATAATAATGTTCCATATAAAAGAAATGCTGATCCCATCCCACTAATCTGGTTCGCAGCGTAAATCGGCGAAACAACAATAACGACCGGCGAAACTGAACTGTTTCGCCGGCCAGCACCGGATAGAACCCTCGTTTTTTCAACATCTTCCAGAAACCGGTCCGGATCATCATCTCGGTTCTGGCCAGATCAGCGATGGTCAAGTAACGACCATTATTCATGTGCCCATAGACATCCAGATCATTGGGCCACACCAGAAAGGATCGGGTAAAATTATCCCAGATGGCAAGGGATTTCCCGAACTTGGCACGCAGGAACATCCAGATAATTCTGAAATAAAGATTCAAGGATATATCTCCTCAATAACCCTTGTATTGTTAAATCAAATCATGCTTGACCGGGTTGTACCCTTCAATTAGACCACTTCAAACATTACAGTAATGGATGTATTTTTACAGGATCTGTCAACGGCTCTCGGTAAAACCCTTTGAATGTTTCAA
>RFGN01000294.1 GCA_003696645.1 Gammaproteobacteria bacterium
ATTTTCTTGAATGCCTTCTGAATGAATGGAGAAAGGGCTCTTTGAATCATTTCTTTGCAAATTAGAAGTTGAACTTCTAATTTGCAAAGAAATGATTCAAAGAGCCCTTTCTCCATTCATTCAGAAGGCATTCAAGAAAATGCCGGTTGTGGCTGTGACCGGCCCCAGACAAAGTGGGAAGTCCACCTTGCTGAAGATGCTTTTCCCAACGCTGGCTTATGCCAATCTGGAAGACCTCGAGAAGCGTCGTTTTGCTGAATCTGATCCCAAAGGCTTCCTTTCAGACCTCGGCTTCCCCGCCGTTATCGATGAGATCCAATATGTTCCGGATTTGCTTTCTTACATACAGGTCATTTCAGATGAGCAAGGGCGAAACGGGCTTTATGTGATCAGTGGTTCCAACAACCTCCTGCTGATGGAGAGCGTGTCGCAAAGCCTTGCAGGCAGGGTGGCAATTTTCAATTTACTTCCTTTCTCCCTCCGGGAAATAGATGGCAGTGAATACCGCCTGAACTCATGGCGGGATTACATTTTTCAGGGTTTTTATCCAAGGATTTATGATCAGGACCTCGAGCCTTCGGAATGGCTGGCTGATTACATCAAGACTTATGTCGAGAGAGATGTACGGCAATTGGTCAATGTGAGTGACTTGTCGGCTTTCAGGCATTTCATGGAGCTGTGTGCAGGCAGGATCGGTCAGCTGGTGAATTTATCCGACATCGGAACCCTGGTGGGAGTGAGTTACCAGACCATCAAAAAATGGATGAGCGTGCTGGAAACGGGTTTTATCATCCATCTGTTAAGGCCCTACCATCGCAATTTCAACAAACGTATCAGCAAGTCTCCAAAGTTGTATTTCTACGACACCGGATTGGCTTGCAATCTGCTCGGCATCAGAAATGCCGAAGAGCTAAACCGGCATTTTGCCATGGGGGCCCTGTTTGAAAATTTTGTGATCAATGAGATCCTCAAAAATCATCTGAACAGCAACCTGACGCCCCGGATGTACTTCTTCAATGCTGCCGGAAACATGGAGGTTGATCTGGTCATGGAGCAGGCAGGGCGTTTGATTCCGGTGGAGATCAAGGCTTCGCAAACCATCAACCCTGCTTTTTTCAAGAATCTGGAAAAGTTTTCGGGCCTGGCTGGTGTTCCGGCAGATGACCGATATGTAATTTACGGCGGAGAGGAGGTTCAGAAACGGAGCCTGGGCAATGTACTGAGTTGGCGAAAACTGGAACATTTACCCCTTTGAGTCCGCATTGACTTTGTGTCCTTTGAAATGCCCGCTCATTTCCCAATCTTTGCTTCCCTTCGGAAAACACGAGTCAGGCTCACAATGGAGACATCATGAAGAAATCATCACGCAGGAAGTTCGTTCAGCAGGCCGGCTTGGCGGCGTTGGCGCCAGTTGCAATGCCGGGCTTACCATCCGGTAAGGCTGAGGAGTTGAAAAACGTTTTCATCCACCAGGTGTACTTCTGGCTGAAAAACCCCGGCAGCGATGCCGATCGTGAAAAATTGATCGAAGGCCTGAAAAAATACCTCACAGGTATCGAGGTGCTTCTGACCTATCATATTGGTGTGCCCGCCGGCACGCCACGCACCGTGGTTGATGGAAGCTATGATGTTTCGTGGCTTGCAGTGTTCAAAGACAAAGCCGCCCAGGATGCCTACCAGGTGCACCCCGACCACAAAAAGTTTGTGGACGAATACGGGCCGCTC
>RFGN01000295.1 GCA_003696645.1 Gammaproteobacteria bacterium
CACCAGCTCATAGAACTGTACTCTTCTGAAGGGTGCAGCAGTTGTCCTCCCGCTGAATACTGGATCAATCAGCTTCGCAGGCATCCTCAACTTTTTTCCAGGGTCATCCCTGTCGTATTTCATGTCGATTATTGGGATGCTCTGGGATGGCGTGATCGATTTGCCTCAGAACGATTCAGCAGGCGCCAATTCCTTCATGAGAAGGAGGGAAACCTTTCAGCGGTATATACTCCCGGTATGCTGATAAATGGCAGGGAGTTTACAGGCTGGCGTCGAGGGCCCTTGCCGGACCTGCAGGTGGCTACTGCTGGTGATCTGCAGGTTGAGATTCATGGCAAAGAACTTGAAGTGACCTATGATGATGAGATTGCCGCCTTTGCAAAACAGCTTCACGTGGCACGTCTGGGCTTTGATCTGGGCACATTTGTGAAAAAGGGTGAAAATGCCCACCGGAAGTTGATCCATGATTTTGTCGTGACCGGTTATGCAATCAAGACATCTGACAGTAACATTTGGCGTATGCCATTACCTGAACCCAGGTTTGGTGCTACAACAGAAGCCCTGGCTGTCTGGGTCACCAGAGCAGGATCACTGATCCCCTTGCAAGCCACGGCAGCATGGCTCGAATAAAATGTTGGCATGTCCGCAACAGGTTTTCTGTAATGTTCCGACCAACTGAATAAGCATAATCGCATTCAATACTATAA
Source organism: Gammaproteobacteria bacterium (assembly GCA_003696645.1). Taxonomy (GTDB): domain Bacteria; phylum Pseudomonadota; class Gammaproteobacteria; order J025; family J025; genus J025. The sequence continues at coordinate 708 of RFGN01000295.1, forward strand.
GAAGGGAAGTCGAATGAAGAAAAAGATTCTGTTGTTGGCGCTGATCGTTGTGGTCATTGCCCTGTTCTTTGCCTTTGATCTGCAACAGTGGTTGAGTTTTGAGACACTCAAAAACAGTCAGGATCGGTTCGCGCAGATCTATGCTGCCCATCCTGAGCAGGTTATTGGAATATTTTTCATCATCTATGTGATGGTGGCTGCCCTGTCTCTGCCGGGTGCAGCGGTGATGACGATGGCCGCAGGCGCGTTATTTGGTCTATGGGTCGGTATTGTCATTGCCTCCTTTGCGGCCAGCATTGGGGCTACACTGGCCTTTCTGGTGTCTCGCTTTTTATTGCGGGACAGTATTCAGAATCGTTTTGGTGACAAGCTTAGAGCCTTCAATGCCGGCATGAAACGCGATGGTGCGTTCTATCTGTTCACGCTGCGTCTGGTGCCGATATTTCCTTTTTTCATCATCAATCTGGTAATGGGTATCACTCCAATCAATACATGGACCTTCTACTGGGTCAGTCAGGTGGGCATGCTGGCCGGAACGGCTGTGTATGTGAACGCCGGGACACAGCTCGCCGAGCTGCAGGGGCCTTCCGGTATCCTGTCCCCGGGCCTGCTGTTTTCCTTTGCCCTGCTGGGAATCTTCCCCTTTGTTGCGCGGGCAATCATTCGCATCATTCAGCGCCGGCGTGCCTATGCCCGCTGGTCACGACCACAACAGTTTGATCGTAATCTGATTGTCATCGGGGCGGGAGCGGCCGGGCTGGTCAGCGCCTATATTGCTGCAACGGTTCGCGCAAAGGTGACCCTGATTGAAGGTCACAAGATGGGTGGGGACTGTCTCAACTACGGTTGTGTACCGAGCAAGGCATTGATAAAAAGTGCCAAATTGGCCCAGCAGATGCGCGAGGCCGATCATTATGGATTGCAGGCGGTTTCCCCACAGTTCAGTTTCAAACGAGTGATGCAGCGAATCCATGAGGTGATTGCGGCCGTGGCCCCACATGACAGTATTGAGCGCTATACCGATCTGGGCGTGGAGGTCATTGAAGGTCATGCCCGATTGGTGGATCCCTGGACTGTAGAGATCAATCTGAAGCAGGGAGGAACCCGGACACTGACCAGCCGGCATATCATTCTGGCGACGGGAGCCAGTCCCTTTATTCCGCCTCTGCCCGGGCTGGAAACAGTGGGCTACGTTACCAGCGATACCCTTTGGGAGCGGTTTGCCGAGCTGGACGAACCCCCACGACGGCTTGTGGTACTCGGTGGTGGGCCGATAGGCTGTGAATTGTCACAGAGCTTTGCACGTCTGGGTTCCCAGGTGACCCAGGTGGAGATGGGTGAACGGATCATGGTGCGTGAGGATGTAGAGGTCTCGGAACTCGCCAGACAGGCCCTGCAAAAAAGTGGAGTGAATGTCCTGACGGAACACAAGGCCCTGCGGTGTGAACAGCATGATGGTGAAAAGGTGCTTGTGGTGGAACACCAGGGACAGGAAAAGCGCTTGCCTTTCGATGAGATCCTCTGTGCAGTGGGTCGCGCAGCCAGACTGAAGGGCTATGGTCTTGAAGAACTGGGGATTCCCACGGAACGCACCATCCAGACCAATGAATATCTGGAGACCCTGTATCCCAATATTCTAGCTGCCGGGGATGTCGCCGGTCCCTATCAGTTTACCCATACTGCCGGACATCAGGCCTGGTATGCCGCCGTCAACAGCCTGTTCGGGGATCTGAAAAAGTTTCGCGTGGATTATTCAGTGGTGCCCTGGTCAACATTCATCGATCCCGAGGTGGCGAGAGTGGGACTGAATGAACAGGAGGCGCGACAGCAGGGTATTGCCTATGAGGTCACCCGTTACGGGATCGACGATCTGGATCGCGCCATTGCCGATGGAACGGCAGAGGGGTTTATCAAGATCCTGACCCCGCCGGGGAAGGATCGTATTCTGGGGGTGACCATCGTCGGGGAACATGCCGGTGATCTGCTGGCTGAATTTGTCCTGGCGATGAAACATGGCCTGGGACTGAAC
>RFGN01000296.1 GCA_003696645.1 Gammaproteobacteria bacterium
TCCGGCTGTCTGGGGACCGGCGGCCTGCCGAAGGGCCTCGATATCCAGGTCCCCATCTGCACGTGTCGGAATTTCACGAACCCGGTAGCCACACATCACCGCCGAAGCAGGATTGGTACCATGGGCAGCATCCGGGATAATGATTTCCCGTCTTTCAGTATCATTCCTGTCATCATGATAGGCTCGGATCATTGCGATTCCGGCAAATTCACCCTGCGCACCGGCCATCGGTGATAATGCTACATCATGCATACCGGTCACTGCCTTGAGCATCTCCTGAAGCTCGAACATGCAGGCCATGAAACCCTGGCTGTGCGCTGGAGATGTTTCCGGATGTCGATTGACGATACCCGGCAACATCGCCAGAGTATGGCAGATCTTGGGATTGTATTTCATCGTACAAGATCCCAGGGGATAGAAATGGGTATCTATGGAATAATTTTTCTGAGACAGCCGCGTGTAGTGGCGAACAACATCCAGTTCCGACACCGCCGGCAGCTCCGGTGGCTGGTTGCGCAGGAGGTTGCCCGGTATCTCCCGCCTGTCCGATAGAGGTTGTGGCCACTGTGAGACGGCATGACGACCCGGAGAGGTTTTTTCGAAGATCAGCATGACGAGCCCAGTGCCTTCAGTACCGCTTCATAATCCGGTTCGTGTGCAATCTCACCGACCAATTCCTGGTATATGATGTTATCTTCTTCGTCCACAACCAGTACGGCACGTGCCAGAAATCCGGCCAGAGGACCATCCATGATCAGCAGGCCATAGTCCTTGCCGAAGAACTGATTGCGAATCATGGAAAGCGGAACCACATGGTCCAGGTTCTCGGTGGTGCAAAAACGTTTCTGGGCAAACGGTGTGTCCACGGACACCACCAATACCACCACATCATCCCGTTCTCCCAGTTTTTCATGGAACTTGCGTGTGGAGACTGCACAGACCTCGGTATCCAGACTGGGAACGACGCTGATCACCTTTTTCTTGCCTGCATAATCGGACAGACTCCGGTTTTTCAGTGCGCCATCGACCAGTCGAAAATCCGGCGCCTTGCGGCCCACGGCCGGAACACGACCTACGAGATTGACAGTTTTTCCCTGAAGCGTAACCTGTGCCATATTCATTCCCCTCTCAATATTTGTTCCAGAACCGCAACATAGTGCCGGATATCATCGGAATTGCGCATTTCTGTCGTGCAGACCAGCAGTGTTCGATCATCTGATGTATTGTTTCGGAGTGATACCCCCCCCAGAATCCCCTCTCTTTCAAATGCCTCGAGAACCTCTGCGGAAGACTTGCGGGTTCGATATGCCAGTTCGTGAAAATGATATCCGGAAAAAGGAAATTCAACCCCATCCACCTGTTCCAGTGCGGAACGAAGCTCCAGCAGGTTGGCATGACAGCTTTGGGCAACGCGTTGCAAGCCCTCACCGCCCATCAGGGCCATGTAGATCGTCGCGGCCGTCACCATCAACCCCTGGTTGGTACAGATATTGGAGGTCGCCTTTGAACGACGGATATGCTGTTCACGCGCCTGCAGGGTCAGGGTGAAGCCTCTTTTCCCTTCTAGGTCCACGGTCTGCCCGACAATACGACCGGGCATCTGCCGAATATAATCCTGCCGACAGCACATGAATCCGAAATAGGGCCCGCCGGAAGAAAGCGGGACTCCCAGCGGCTGCCCTTCTCCACAGGCGATATCTGCACCCTTTTCTCCCCAGTCACCTGGAGGCGTCAACAAGGCCATCGCCAACGGGTTGACCTGGGCGATCACCAGCGCACCATTTTCGTGAGCCCAATTACTCAGGGCATCCACCGATTCCAGCATGCCGAAATAGTTCGGTTGCGGAATCACCAGAGCAGCAATGTCACTGCCGGAAAATCTGTTCAGGCTCTCAGGGTCTATTGTTCCACGCTGTTCATCGATGGCAATCTGTTCCAGCTCAATGCTCTGACCTTGCACAATTGTACGGCAGACCTCCAGATAGACCGGGTGGAGCGAGGCAGGCACCAGAATTTTGCGTGATTTGGAACGACGATTGGCGCGAACCGCCATCAGAACGGCCTCGGCCAGTGCCGATGCGCCATCATACAGGGACGCATTGGAGGCATCCATCTTCAGTAGCCGCGTCATCATGCTCTGATATTCATAGATCAGTTGCAGGGTTCCCTGACTGGCCTCGGCCTGATAGGGGGTATAGGCACTGTAGAATTCCCCTCGTGCGGCAATCTCCCAGACTGGGGCCGGTATATGATGTTCATAGGCGCCTCCACCGGCAAAACAGATCAGACCGGCATCCTGCGAGGCTCTTTCCTGCATGAGGCGGGTAACCTGCATTTCAGGAAGCGCCTCCGGGATATCATGCAATTCTTTCAGCTTCAGTGCGGCTGGAATCTCGTCAAACAGCTGTTCAATACTGGAGACGCCGATCGACGCCAGCATCTGCTGGACATCGCTTTCAGTATGAGGGATATAGGGCATTTCTGTCAGCCCTCGGTGGCCAGCAGTTCAGAGTAGGCATCGGCATCCAGGAGATTGTCCAGTTCAGAAAGATCGGCGGGTTGCAGACGAAACATCCAGGCGTCATAGGCATTCTCATTGATCCCTTCCGGCTCGTTTTCCAGATCCGAATTCACTTCGACCACCTCACCGCTGATCGGCGCGTACACATCAGAGGCCGCCTTGACCGATTCGACCACCGCGCAATCCTGACCTGCCTCTACCCGGGTACCTACCTCGGGCAGTTCCACAAAAACCAGGTCGCCCAGAAGCTCCTGGGCATGGTCGGTAATCCCGACTCTAACGGAACCATCTTCCATCTGCTGGACCCACTCGTGGGATTTGACGTATTTCAATTCTGCTGGCACTTGACTCATGACTGTTCTCCCTTAAATGTTTTGCAAATCCTTGATACAGGGTTGTCCGTTTCTGACAAAAACCGGAGCTACCACCCTTACAGGCAATCGTTTGCCACGTAGTTCCACCTCAAGTGGAGCCTGCAATGCCTCTTTCAATACCCGGGCCAGGGCAATCGATTTTCCCAGAGTGGGCGAGAATCCGCCACTGGTGATCTCCCCCACCCGTCGGTCGGCCTGAAAGAGGGGCAGGTGGTTTCGAAGAACCCCCCTCCCATCCAGTATCAGACCAATCAAACGACTTTGGGGAGCAGATGACAGAGCAGACTTTCCAATAAAATCTCGGGCATCATCCAGTGAGACTGTCCAGGACAGATTTGCCTCAGCAGGCTGTATGTTTTCGTCCATGTCCGAACCATACAGGGCCATGCCGGCTTCCAGACGCAGGGTATCCCGGGCACCCAGGCCACAAGGCTGAACACCCTGTCCAACCAATTGATCCCAGAAGGATTCAGCCTGACCAGACGGCAACATGCATTCATACCCATCTTCACCGGTATATCCGGTCCGTGCAATAAAACGATCGCCACTCAACTCTGTACAGAAAAATGTCTTGAGCTGTTCCACCCTGGTACGCGACTCGGTATCCAGCAGGGCATGAACCGCCGCCCGCGCATTCGGACCTTGTACGGCAATCATCGCCAGGTCCTGTCTTTCCTGAACACTGACATCAAAAGGAACTGATTGTTTCTCAATCCATTGCAGATCCTTGTCATGGGTGGCGGCATTTACTACCATTCTGACCCATTGATCATCCATGAAATAGACGATCAGGTCGTCAATGATCCCCCCTTTGTCATTCAACATGCAGGAATACATGGCCTGACCCTGAACAATTCTGGAAATGTCATTGGCCAGCAGATAACGGAGGAAATCGAATACCCGCTCTCCATGCAGATCGATAACCGTCATGTGCGAGACATCAAACATGCCGGCCTGTTGTCTGACGGCCTCATGTTCCCGGATCTGCGATCCATAATGGATAGGCAATGCCCATCCGCCAAAATCCACAAATTTGGCATTGCATCGGGCATGGGCCGAGTAGAGGGGAGTCTGTTTAGCCATGATGAAGTCCCTGTTTTTCTTCAGCGTGATAGGATGACCGAACCATGGGCCCGGCCTTGACCCAGGAAAAGCCCATGGACCTTGCCTGTTCTTCATAATCGGCAAACACGTCCGGATGCAGATATTCACGTACCGGCAGATGATAGCGGGACGGCCGCAGGTATTGGCCAATTGTCATACGACTGACACCCACCTCGACAAGATCCTCCAACACTTGGATGACTTCCTCGCGGGTTTCCCCCAGACCGAGCATGATTGCCGATTTGGCCTCGGCCCGTGGTTGTTCCGCGGCCAGTTTCAGCAGATCCAGAGAACGTTGATAATCAGCCCCCTTGCGGACTTCCTTGTACAAGGAAGGTACCGTTTCGACATTATGCCCCCAGACGAGATGGCCATTGTCCATCTCATTGATGGCTGCCATGATCCTTTCTACCGCCTGGTTCTGCTGGCGATAAAAATCCGGTGTCAGGATCTCCAGACCAATACCGGGAATCCGTTCATTCAATGCTGTAAGGGTATCGGCGAAGATTCCTGCACCACCATCCGGCAGGTCATCCCGATTGACGGAAGTCAGTACGATATAATCAAGGCCCAGATTGGCAACTGCCTCGGCCACGCGTTGTGGCTCGCCCTCATCGACCTTGCCGCACGGGTTGCCGGTTTTGACTGCACAAAACCCACAGGCCCGGGTACAGGTATCACCCAACAACATGAATGTTGCCGTACCGCGACTCCAACATTCTGTAATATTGGGACAGCGTGCCTCTTCACAGACGGTATGAAGCCGATTGTGATGAACGGACTGTTCGGTTGTGCCAAATTTTCCCTGACCACCCAGTCGTTGACGAATCCACAGCGGCATTCGCTGAAGATTTCCCTGGCCGGAGTGATCAAAAGGGGGTTTTACAAAGGGGGTTTGGGCCATCTGTTTCTCGGTTAATCCATGCACTGAAAGTGATCATAACCCTTGGCGTCATGATCACTGAATCAGTCCCTCTGTCGAATTACCTGAGAGATTCGCCCCTTCGGTGGGTTTTCAAACCGCTTTCCAGAGTCAACCCAGGCCGACAATGGCCCTCCTCTCCCCGGTCCTGTTGCCTGAGCGTTTCCGGACCCGTTGCGCCTTCGGCGGCCATAAATGTCATGGCTCTCTCCCGAGGTGAAGTATGGATTGAGCGGAAAATATACCGTGTCTGCTTTGAAAAACCAAGTCCTAAATGGGAAAATCGGGGGACTCGATCAGCAGATTTTGGAAGTTCCGTTCCGGTTGCGTTATAATTGTACGGTTTTTATCTGAATAACGGACTTATGGCAAAGGAAGAACATATTGAAATGGAAGGCAAGGTCATCGAGACCCTGCCCAACACTACCTTCAGGGTGGAACTGGAAAACGGACATGTCGTGACGGCGCATATCTCCGGCAAGATGCGCAAGCATTATATTCGTATCCTCACGGGAGATACGGTTACCGTGGAACTTACACCCTACGATCTTACCAAGGGTCGTATCACCTATCGGGCCCGATAGGGTGTCTTGTTGTTCGGCATGCCCCAGACCCAACTCATCCTTATACAGGACTGCTCCAGAGATAACATCCATGAGATGACAGCCCATGCTATCAGGCAGTCAGTTCTGTCTTGTCACCCTCAATCTCGAAGCCCAGCGAATCATCATTTTCAGTCACCCGAATCCGGCCTCCGCGACTCAGCTCGCCAAACAGGATTGATTCTGCCAAAGGTTTCTTGATCCGCTCACGGATCACCCGTGACAGCGGACGAGCACCCATTTTCTCGTCAAAGCCATGTTCGACCAACCAGTTTCGAGCACTGTCGGTCACCTCAATCTCGACTCCCTTCTCCTCCAGTTGCGCCTGCAGTTGAATGATGAATTTGTCCACCACATTGAGCATGGTATCGCGATCCAGTGAACTGAACTGAACAATTGCATCCAGGCGGTTACGAAATTCTGGTGAAAACATGCGCTTGATTGCTTCATGGCTGTCGGTTTCGTCCTTTCGATTGGCAAAACCAATTGCAGCACGATGACGTTCTTCTGCCCCGGCATTGGTCGTCATGATCAGGACAATATTCCTGAAATCTGCCTCTCGACCATTATTGTCCGTCAGAGTGCCATGATCCATCACCTGCAAAAGCAGGTTGTGGATATCCGGGTGGGCCTTTTCGATTTCGTCAAGCAGCAATACAGCATGCGGCTGCTTGTACACTGCCTCGGTCAAAAGCCCGGATTGATCATGTCCCACATAGCCTGGAGGAGCCCCAATCAGGCGTGAAACCGTGTGTCGTTCCATATATTCGGACATGTCAAATCGAATCAGCTCAATGCCGAGAATCCTCGCAAGTTGCGTTGCCACCTCGGTCTTGCCGACACCTGTCGGACCGGCAAACAGAAAGGAACCGATCGGATGACCTTCATCAGCCAGCCCGGAACGGGACAGGCGAATCGCGGTAACAATATTGTCAATGGCCTCATCCTGACCGTAGACCACCAGTTTCAGGTCACGATCCAGAACCTGCAGACGTTCTTTGTCTGAAAGAGAAACATGTTTTGGCGGGATACGCGCCATGCTCGAAACCACGTCTTCAATATCCTTCACCCCCAACACTTTTTTACGTCTGGACGGTGCCAACAGTTGCTGCCGTGCCCCGGCCTCGTCGATGACATCAATGGCCTTGTCTGGAAGAAAACGCTCCTTGATATGTCTTTCTGCCAAGGTAACCGCCGCCTTGATCGCCGGATGGGTAAACCGGACCTGGTGATGTGATTCAAAACGGGACTTGAGGCCCTTGACGATAGCTATGGTCTCCTGCACAGATGGCTCGGGAACATCGATCTTCTGAAAACGTCGTGACAGGGCTCGATCCTTCTCGAAGACACTGCGAAACTCCTGGTAGGTCGTGGCACCAATGCAACGAAGCTCACCAGCTGCCAATCTGGGCTTGAGCAGGTTGGAAACATCCATGACGCCTCCTGAGGCCGCTCCTGCTCCAATCACCATATGGATCTCATCGATAAACAGGATGGCATTTTCCTCTTTATCCAGTGCCCCGAGGATCTGTTTGAAACGTTTTTCAAAATCTCCACGGTACTTGGTTCCAGCCAACACCGCCCCAAGATCCAGTGCATAGATGGTGCTACCCTGCAAGACATCCGGAACACCACCTTCCTGGATCATCTTTGCCAACCCCTCGACAATCGCGGTCTTGCCAACACCACTTTCCCCTACCAGAAGAGGATTGTTCTTGCGACGGCGACACAGGATCTGCGACAATCTCTGCAACTCTTCATCGCGACCAATCAAGGGATCGATCCGACCCAGACGTGCCTTTTCATTGAGGTTCTCGGCAAAATGATGCAGAGGCGATTCCGCTTCATCCTTTCCGGTTTCTGCCTTGTGGGTTTCACTTTCCGACGACTGTTCGTCGCTCAACTCGATCTTGGAGACACCATGGGCCACGAACTCGACTATATCGAGCCGTTCGATATTCTGTTTATGCAGGAAATAGACCGACTGAGAATCTTTCTCCCCGAAAATGGCAATCAGGACATTAGATCCTGTCACCTCTTCCTTGCCGGCAGACTGGACCTGAAAAATCGCTCTCTGGATGACGCGTTGAAAGGCAAGAGAAGGCTGTGTCACGGCTGCACCAAATTCATTATGAGTCGGTATGGCCGAAGAAAGAAAGGCACCCAGATCGAGCTTCATTGCATCAAAGTCCGCTCCACAGGCAAGCAGTGCTTCACGTGCCGAAGGCTCGTCCAGCAATGCCAACAGCAAATGTTCTACCGTTACAAATTCGTGCTGACGTTCCTTGGCCAGCTCAAACGATGTCTGGATGCTTTTTTCAAGGTCTCTACTCAACATATCTCAACCCTTCTCAATCACGCACTGTAACGGATAACTGCTTTCCCGGGCTGCCCTGATGACCTGGTGACATTTGCTTTCGGCAATCTCACGCGGATAGTGGCCACACACACCACGGCCCTGTTGGTGGATCTGTAGCATGACACGCTGGGCACGCTCATATTCCATTCCAAAAAAGGTCTGTAACAATAATACGACAAATTCCATCGGCGTAAAATCATCGTTAAGCATAATTACTTTGTAGAAAGGCGGAGGGGTAACTTTCTCCGCTTTTTCAACTTTTGACGGCTTTTCGATCAGTTCGTTGTGATTCACAGACGCCAAGGTATTCCACAAAGTTCTAGTCTCTAATGTATCACATTTCATGAATGGGAGTGCACGGGAGATAGACCGGCAGGACATTAGACAATGCCTTTCGGCGATTGATTCACTGCAAGATCAATATTCGGGTATAAAATTGGCTGGAGTAGCCTCGAGGGGGTTAATGAATGGTGGGCCGTGTAGGTCTCGAACCTACGACCCGCTGATTAAGAGTCAGCTGCTCTACCAACTGAGCTAACGGCCCGTGCGGGGTAGTATAGCAAAGATTTCCGAGAGTAGATTCGACTCTTTTCAAAAAATATCGGCCTTTTTTGATTTTCAGGCTGAAACAGGCAGACTTTTTTCACCAATCATAGCCAAGTGCCGTCATGGCCTCGCCAAAACGTTGATTGAAAAGCGCATCCATTTCCTTGCTCAGTGATGCCAGGGACTGCTTCGATGCACCCTGATTCACAAAACGATGACCCTTTTCAATGGAGGAATGATCGCTGGTGAAGATGGTTCCCTGTTCATTTCTCTCTTTCATCTCCATCTGCTTCATCCGGGAGAAGGAGCTGCCTTCAATCGCGGCCTCGAGTCGTTGCTGGTCGACCTCAAGCCCCAGAAATTTCAAGACCTGCTCAAAGGCCTTTTCAGGTCGCTTCAACATGTCCTCATAACGGATCATTGCATGAGGATAATTCTTCAGGCTCAACCAGCTCTCAACATGCCGCAACCAGTTGTCGGCACGCATGATATGCCATTTCGGCACCCCGCCAGTTCGGATAAACTGTTCAGCAAAGGACTCCAGTGAAGGATAGGCATCCCCCTCCATCTGGCAAAAATTGTAGCAGCTCAGCAGCACATCCTTGGGATGACGCAGGATATAGATAAACCCCTGAGTCTGTTGATGATACCAGTGCATTTCATCCATGAGATCATGGGTCTTGACCAGCAGGGTTCCCTCGCCCCTCATGTTCAGGGTATTCCCTGTCTTGTGGATGTCAGGAATTCGGTTCGCCACGGCCTCACTGGAGTCGGGCTGACCCCACAGGTAGTGATACAGAAAAAATCTCATCCAGGTATTTCCGGATCTTGGATAGGAGGCAATCCAGATGATTTGCATACAGGAAGGATTGTTATTCTTCACCAACAACTAAAGGAAAGGAAAAATTCAATGGGGTGGACGATGGGACTCGAACCCACGACCGCAGAAGCCACAATCCTGTGCTCTACCAACTGAGCTACGCCCACCATTGAATTTTCATGGCACGCCTGGCAGGACTCGAACCTGCAACCCTCGGCTTAGAAGGCCGATGCTCTATCCGGTTGAGCTACAGGCGCATCATAATCTTTTCAGGGGTACTGCCATACGCACTTCTGGTCGGGGTAGAGGGATTTGAACCCCCGACATCCAGCACCCAAAGCTGGCGCGCTACCAGGCTGCGCTATACCCCGAAACAAACGAGGAATAATACGCAGTTCACTGTCCAACGTCAACCGTGGGGACCAAATATGTATATCCACACCGAATTCAGATGGGCTGATAGAGCCCTCCCAATATCGCCGCATGGTGCGCACCGGTAGATTCCGGCACATTTCCGGATTGATCCTGTACTCTTCTCATCGCCAACCAGGCAAATGCGGTGGCCTCGAGCCATTTCGGTGAGAGCCCGTATGATTCGGAACTTTCCACCGGACAACCTGCCTGCGCCCTGATGCGCTGTACAAGGTATGCATTGTTGACGCCCCCGCCACAGAGGATCAAACGGTCTGTGTCGAAACCGAGAGTCTGGATAGAGTTGACGATAGTGACTGCGGTGAGTTCCAGTAGCGTGGCCTGAATATCTTCAGCTGAGATCTCCGGAAATCCCTCCAGACAGGTTCGCAACCATGTCAGGCCGAAATATTCTCTCCCGGTACTCTTTGGAGGCATTCGCTGGAAATAAGGATCTGCCAACATTGCTTCCAACAACACTTCATTGACCCGTCCCTGCCGCGCCCAATTACCCCCGACATCACAGGCCTCCTGCAATGTGTTCTGAATCCAGGCATCAAGAAGGGAATTGGCCGGCCCAGAATCGAAACCTGCCACAATCCTTTGACCATCCAATAACGTGATATTGGCAATTCCACCCAGGTTGACGATGGCCCTTCGTTCATTGTTGTGCGAAAGATATTGCTGATGAAAGGCCGTGACCAGCGGCGCTCCTTCGCCTCCGGCGGCCATGTCCATCCGTCTGAAATCGGCCACGACTGGCCGGCCTGTTCGTTCGGCAATGATGTTGGGGTCTCCAATCTGCAGGCTCCCCGGGAAGGGATTGTCTGATCCTGGCGGCTGATGCCAAAGGGTCTGCCCGTGACTTCCAACAGCTCGTACGGTTTCCAGGTCCTCTTGAGAAACATGATCCAGGATCGTTTTGGCATAGCATTCGCCGAGTCGAAATTCCCATTCAATGATCTGCGGCAGGGTTACCGTTCTTGTCGATTGGGCGGTCAAAATGGCCTGCCTGAGATCTGCAGGGAACGGAGTACTCTCTTTTACCCACCAGGTGATTGCAGGTGTCCCGAACTCGACCATCACAAGATCAATGGCATCCAGACTGGTACCTGACATCAGACCGATATAACGTGCGGTCATGAAGGGGATGTCAGGGCGTGTTCTGGGCTGTCAGGAGCTGTCGGCTCTGCTCCCACTGTTTGATCCGCGCCAGCAATGGCCGACTGATCAGGTTGAATTGCTGCATGGCCTGCGAGGAGATCGGCCTGCTCTTGGGGAATTTCACGGTCAATGGGTTTCGGTGGACTCCATTGACCCGAAACTCATAATGCAGATGCGGACCAGTTGCCAATCCAGACATGCCTACATAGCCGATAATTTGGCCCTGCCTCACATGACGGCCCTTGCGAATGCCACGGCGGAAGGCAGAAAGATGGGCATAAACCGTTGTATAGGTCTGTCCATGCTGGATTCGTATTACCCGGCCATATCCACCATTTCTGCCTGCAAAAACCACTGTACCATCGCCGGTCGCCTTGACTGGCGTTCCACTGGGCGCGGCATAATCTACTCCCTTGTGCGCCCGAATGCGATTCAGCACCGGATGCTTCCGCTTGAGAGAAAAATAGGAGCTGATACGCTTGTATTCAACCGGAGTTCGGAGAAAACTTTTTCTCAGTGTCCTGCCTGTTTCATCATAGTAATCGGTATAACCCTTGTCATCGGTGAAACGGAAGGCCTGATGCAAATGACCACGATTCACAAAGGCCGCTGCAATGATACTGCCCACTCCAACCCTTTTGCCATATTTGTATAACTCCTCGTAGAGGATAAAAAAGGCATCACCCTGTCGCAGGTCACGCATGAAATCGATATCCCAGCCAAAGATATCTGCCATCTGATAGGCAATCTTCGTGGGGACCCCTGCCTTGCCGGTGGCCTGAAACAGGGAATCCTGAATCTCACCCTGCACGACCCTGGTCTTCCTTTCAACAGGATGTTCAATGATCCTTGTTGAAAATCCTCCATCACTGTCGGTATACACTTCAAGCGTCTTGAACTGTTCAAGATCATACTCAAGGGCCTGCAGAATACCGGCGGAATCCTTGCGAAACTTGATCACATCCCCGGGCATGATACGTTTCAGGGTCTGGGTGGTCTTGCCAGTACGCATGATCCGGTCAAGGACGGCGGGACTGATGCCCTGTCGACTGAAGATACTGGAAAGGCTGTCGCCCCGACGAACAACAACCTGATCTTCCTGCCCGGAGACCTCTGTCACCAGTCCGGTTATTGAGTTGGCCGGTTGCGTCTCTTCAGCAGTATTCAGGTTGACCTTGATACCCTGCGCAGAAGCAACAGGCACCTTATCGGAAAGGTTTGGTGTCACCTCCGGCTGTTTCATTCTGACAGACTCGTCTGCATCACGGGGAAGAGGAGGTACATGAAGGGCTTCCAGCAGGGCATAGCCACCGATACCAAAGACAAAGAGGCAAATACCAATCCACTGCAGGACCCTCTTGAGGCGTCTGGAATGTAAATGACTGATGCGGATGGCCTGACTCATAGCAGGATTCTGTTTCTGATTAGACTCTTTTTATGCTGGGCTTATTCCTGTAATCCCTATATCATAGCCTTCTTTGCCATGAAATTAAGCATTTTTTAAGTGCACCGCTCTATCTTTCCGAAATTTCTCGCCCTTTCGTTCTGATATTGAATCACCGAATAATATTGACCATGAAAAACCACCTGTTGAATCTTGAGCGCGGACTGGATGAGTGTCTGCCATCTGGAGGGCTGAAAGAAAAACTTCTGCTGGACAGGCCATTAAGGGTCAAGGCTGGTTTTGACCCCACTGCTCCTGACCTGCATCTTGGCCATGTCGTCCTTCTCAACAAGATGCGACAATTCCAGGAGGCAGGTCATCACGTGATCTTTCTGATCGGCGATTTTACCGGAATGATCGGTGACCCCACTGGCAAAAACGTCACCCGCAAACCGTTGACCCGCGAACAGGTCTTGGTCAACGCTGAAACCTACAAGGACCAGATCTTCAAGATCCTGGACCCTGAAAAAACCGAGATTGTTTTCAATGCCGATTGGCTGAATGCCCTGAACCCCGCAGACCTGATCCGCCTTGCCGCTCAATATACGGTTGCCCGAATGCTGGAACGTGATGACTTCCACAAGCGATATCAGGGAAACCAGCCTATCGCAATCCATGAATTCCTCTATCCTCTGTTGCAGGGCTATGATTCCGTGCATCTCAAGGCAGATATCGAGCTGGGTGGAACAGACCAGAAATTCAATATGCTCGTTGGCCGCGAACTGCAGAAGAATCATGGCCTCGATCAGCAGACTGTACTGACCCTGCCAATTCTGGAAGGGCTGGATGGTGTTCAGAAGATGTCCAAATCCCTGAACAACTATATTGGCATTTGCGAGCCTCCAGCGGAGATGTTTGGCAAAATCATGTCAATCTCCGATGAACTGATGTGGCGTTATTTCGATCTGCTGAGTCAACGTTCAACCGAGGAAATCCTCGAACTGAAGAATGCAGTCAATCAAGGCATGAACCCGAGGGATGCGAAGTTTGAACTGGCCCACGAATTGGTCTCCCGATTCCATCACCACGCGGCTGCGGACGAGGCAAAGCAGGCCTTTATCGAGCAATTCCGAAAGGGCCGGCTTCCAGATGGTATCCCAGAACATGTCCTGAACTGTGATGACGAAGGGATGCCTATCGGTCAGATTCTGAAGCAGACAGGGCTGACCCAGAGCACCTCCGAAGCACTGCGCATGATCAGGCAGTCTGCTGTCAAAATCGACGGAACCCGTATCAGCGACAATAGCCTCACACTCAACGTCGGCTTCGAAGGCATTCTGCAAGTTGGAAAACGGCGATTTGCCAAAATCTCTCTACAACCCAGGTAAACGCTGACAAAGCACTTGAGAATAATGTACCGGCTTGCCGCCCTGTTCTTGTCATTCCTCCTTATCGGTGGGTGTTCGCCTTCCTTTGAAGAAGGCGTTACCGCCTACACCATCGGCGACTATCCCAAGGCCTTCAGAATCATCAAGGAATATGCCGAAAAGGGTGACCCTGAAGCCCAAAACTACCTGGGAAATCTTTACTCAAGGGGTCAAGGGGTTGAAAAAAACCTGGAACTGGCTGCTGAATGGTATCAGAAGGCTGCCAATCAGGGACATGCTGATGCGCAGAACAATCTGGGTATCGCCTACAGCCGTGGACTTGGCGTGGCCAAGGATGGTGTCTATGCCATGGCCCTTTTTCGGCAGGCGGCCGAAAAAGGTCATATCGACGCCCAAAACAATCTGGGGGGCATTCTCATCACCGGGCAGGGTGTGGAAAGAAATATCCCGGAGGCGATCCGCTGGTTCAAGAAAGCCGCTGCAAAGAATTCAGCCAAGGCACAGTTCAATCTGGGCCTCATTTACAGTAATGGCATGGGGGTACGGCGAGATATACAGCAAGGCGTTGCATGGCTTCAGAAGGCCGCCAACCAGGGACACCTCGGAGCCCTCAACAGTCTGGCATGGATCTATGCAACCTGTAGCGATGAAAGATATTGTGATGGCAAGAAGGCAGTGGATCTGGCTGAACAGGCCGTGACCAAATTGCAACATCCGCAGTTTTTTGACACCCTGGCTGCCGCCTATGCCAGAATGAATCGTTTCGATGATGCAATCGAATATCAGAAAAAAGCCATGAAGATGGTCCCCAACAATCCCAGATTGCTTCGTGAATTCGAGTATCGGCTTGCCACCTATCAGAAACACATCCCCTGGCCTCCTGTTGAAAAACCAGGAAATAAACAAAAAAAACCTTAACATAATACAATCCAGGCGTTGGTATAATCCTCTGACATAACCATGCGTCACCGTAAAACAGATGACTCTACCCACCGCACTGCCTGAACTTGCCAATCGCTGGATCAGAAAATATTTCTCTGATCCTGAAGCCATTATTCTCGGTTTACTCCTCATCCTGGGCCTCTCCATTGTCGTCTTCTTTGGTGAAACCCTGGCCCCATTGATCGCCAGTATCATTATCGCCTACCTGCTCGAAAGCCCAATCAAAAAGCTGGAAAACCTTGGTTGTCCTCGAAAGCTGGCACTCTACCTGGTATTCCTTCCCTTTCTGCTGCTTCTGGGACTGGTCTTTTTTGGATTGATCCCCATACTAGTTGCTCAGAGCACTAATCTGATGCAGGAGCTCCCGAAGATGCTGGCCAAGGGACAGGAACAGTTGCTGCAGTTGCCCGAGCTCTACCCACAGCTCATCAACGAACAGCAGGCCACTCAGCTGTTGTCTTCCATTACTCAATCCCTGACTGGAGTAGGCAAAAATATCCTTTCGTTTTCCCTGGCCTCGGTCAGCACGCTATTTTCCATTCTAATCTTCCTCGTACTGGTTCCTGTACTGGTGTTTTTCATGCTCAAGGATAAACATCACCTGCTTGCCTCATTGGATCGATTCATGCCTCGTGAACGCAAACTGTCGATGCAGGTCTGGAGAGAAATGGATAACCAGATTGGAAATTATATCCGGGGGAAATTTGCCGAGATCTGTATCGTCGGTATCGCCTCCTTCATCGTTTTTGGCATGCTGGGTCTGCAGTATGCGGCGCTTTTGGCATTTATAGTCGGGCTTTCGGTCATCATCCCCTACATCGGTGCCACAGCCGTTACGCTGCCGGTTGCCATTGTCGGTTTTTTTCAGTGGGGGTGGCACAGTGACTATGCCTGGTTGATGGGGGCCTATCTGATTTTGCAGATCCTGGATGGCAACGTTCTGGTCCCTTGGCTTTTTTCTGAGGCTGTCAATCTGCACCCGGTTGCCATCATCACGGCCATCCTCATCTTCGGTGGAATCTGGGGTTTCTGGGGGGTCTTTTTCGCCATTCCATTGGCAACGCTGGTCAAGGCTGTGATCACGTCATGGCCCAAGAATCTGGATGAGGTTGCCTCTACCCCATCAAAGCTCTGAATCGGATCTTGTGTGATCAGACTCCGAAAAAAGCTGCTCTCCCTCTCGACTGGCAATAATCGCAGCGCCGCAGGAATCACTGAAGACATTAACACCTGTACGGCACATATCCAGTATACGGTCCACGGCTAAAATCAACCCGATTCCCTCTGCAGGGAGTCCAATTGCCGCCAAAATGACCGTAATCGCAACCAGACTGGCCGAAGGTATCCCGGCAACGCCGATCGAAGTCAGCAGTGCCACCAGGACTACAGTAAACTGCGTGACCAGGCTCAGCTCGAGGCCATAGGCTTGTGCGATAAACATGGCTGCCACACATTCATACAGGGCAGTGCCATCCATATTGACTGTTGCGCCCAGCGGCAGGACAAAACTGCTGGTCCGGTTGGATACACCAACCTTTTTCTCGATACATTCCAGGGTCACCGGCAAGGTGGCAGAAGAAGAGCTGGTTGAAAATGCCATCAACAACGCGGGCATCATCGCCTTGAAATGCCTTGAAGGCGAGATTCCGCCAACCAGCTTGAGCAAGACCGGCAGTGTCAGGCCTAGGTGCACAGCCAGTGCCAGCAGGACAGTAACAAAAAAGGCCAGCAGGGGCTGGAACGCCGCAAGCCCGACCGTAATGGCTACCTTGGCAACCAGGGCATAGACACCAATTGGAGCAAAGCCGAGGATCCAGTCTGTCATTTTCATCATGACATTGAAGGTCGCTCGCCAGAATTCTCTCATCGTCTGCTGCCCATGGCCACGATCGAGTGTTGTGACAAAATAGCCAAATATCAGGCTGAAAAAGATCAGACCCAACATCTGTCCGTTTGCGGCAGCCTCAATGATATTGGGAGGCACCATCCTCAAAAAGATCTCGGCAATATCGCCAGCACCATGCCCGGAGACCTTATCCATGACTGCTGATGTGTCCTCGCTCAGCCCGATCAATGAACGGGCAGGTTGTCCATTCACGACACCAGGTGAAACAAGGTTCACCAGAACCAGCCCCGTCAGGATGGCCAGCATGCTTGTCAGCAGATAGTATCCCAAGGTCTTGATGCCAAGACGACCAAATACCCCCTTCTCGTTGATATCGGACACACCGGAAATGATCGAGGCCATGATCAAGGGGACGATCAGCATCTTCAGGGCATTGAGAAACAAGCTCCCCAGGAAGGAAAGACAGGACAGAACCGACAGGCCAAATATCTGACTATCGGGTGTCAGCACTGCACCTGTCAAAAAGGCCGCGAAAAGAGCAATCAGGATCTTCCCGTAAAGAGGGAATCGTCTTATCAACGTAGCGATCCTTTCCTTCTGGTATTCGATCAGGGAGATTCCGGTCTGGAGATCTCGGCTGAATCCTTGAGTGATGTAGCGATGGCCTCAAGCTCTGCACGACCCAGTGAGCCGATGAGCCGTTCACGAAGTGAAGCCAGAATATCATCATCCCTCTTGCCTGGATGGATGGCCAACAACTGGATCACAACATATTCCGAACCAACATCATTCATTACCCCTGTCACGGTCGCTTTGGCATCTTTAACTGGATGCAATGCAAAAAGGGTATTGGAAACTGAGCGCCCCAGATCGTTGGCGTGCCGCTCAATATCTGTCAGCTTCTCCCACTTCAGATCGTTCTTCTCAGCCAGTGCAGCCGCTTCTTCACCATTCTGAATACCCTTGATCAGTAACTGCCCCAGATTTTCTGCGTCTTTTGCGGCCTTCTCTTTTGCCAGGGCCTGAATGACCTGTTCCTTTACCTTGTCCAGTGGTTGTGTCTGTTCTGCCTGATAGTCCTTCAGGCGAACGACCAGGAGATGATCTGCATTCAACTCAATGACCTGACTGTTATTCCCGTCCTGAATCACCTCATCACTGAAGGCTGCCTCAAGAACCTTTGGGTTAGAGAACAACCCACCAGCATTCTGTCTGGATACCCAATCAGAAGTCTGAATGGGGATCCCCAGAGCCTCCGAAGCAGGGTCAAGTGTGCCTGGATTCTCAAATGTCAGGTTGCCCAAGACTTCCTGACGATCAAAAAATAGATTTTCGGTCTCTGCCTGAATCAGCTCATCACGAAGCCGATCATGAACCTTTTCAAGGGGTTGGATCTGGGCAACCTTCTTTTCCAGCAATTGAATGATATGGTATCCAAATCTTGTGCGAACAGGTTCACTGATCTCGTTGATATTCAACTTGCTCACCGCCTCTTCGAAGGGTGGCACCATGTCTCCCTTGCCGAAAAAACCAAGATCTCCACCCTGTTTCGCAGATACGGGATCATCGGAAGAGGATTTAGCCAGTTCCTCGAACGAGGCCCCCTTCTGCAGCGCTTCATACAGGGAAGTCGCCTTGTCCTTGGCGGCCTTTTTCTCCGCCTCCGAGGCATCCTGACCAACCTCGATCAGAATATGCCTGGCATGCCATTCCGGATTGGACATGAATTCATCCTTGCGATTCTCGTAGGCCTGTCGGATAGCCTCCTCATCGACCTTGACCTGTTCAGCCAGTTTCTCACGACTCAGTTCGAGATACTCGAAACGTGCCCTTTCTGGTGTCTTGAACTGTTGCTGATGCTCGTTATAGTATTTCTCGATCTCATCATCTCCAAAACCATCCTTCTGCTCGAAACGATCCACCGGAATACGAATCAGACCGGCGTCACGCTTTTCTCCCATCAGTCCTGCCATTCTGTTCAGCTCTTCCGGCAAGACAAATTCACTGTTCTGCAGGCTGTTTTGCAGCTGATCAATGGCACCAAGCTTCCGAACCCGCTCCTCAAACTGTGCGGGTGTAAGTTGGGCATTGTGCAAAACCGCCTCATAACGATTCTGATCAAAACTGCCATCCTTGAGAAACTGTCGCATTGTGGCAATCTGTTCGGCAACCTGTTCATTGGACAAACGCATGCCCTGCTCTTTGGCAAACTGTTCGAATAATGTCCGCATGATCACTTCATCCATGGCTTGTTTTTCTACCAGCTCATCCGTCACCATCTTCGGATTGACATCGGCAAGAGGTTTGAGACGTTCGCGAACCTGTGCAACAGTATTCTGATATTCGTTCGAATACACAGGTTGCCCATTGACCTTGACCGCAATCGGCCCACTGGCACCACCTTCAAATTCTCCTGCCAGGCGCCACATCACCAGCGGCAGGGCGATAAGTGCCATTATAAAAATCAGCAAAAATTTACTTTTGAAAACCTTGTCATCGAACCACTGAATCATCTCTGCAATTTCCGGTTAAATACCTGAAAAAACAAAGGCCCCAGGATTTCAGCATCCTGAAGCCTTTGGTGATGTTGGCGGAGTGGACGGGATTCGAACCCGCGACCCCCGGCGTGACAGGCCGGTATTCTAACCAACTGAACTACCACTCCGAATCAAATTTGGTGGTGGGTGCTGAGGGGATCGAACCCCCGACATCCGCCTTGTAAGGGCGACGCTCTCCCAGCTGAGCTAAGCACCCAAATTAAAGAGGGGGTACTATATCACACTTATTTTATTTAATGGAATCGTTTAATGCCTTTCCGGCCTTGAATCCGGCAGACTTCGATGCCTTGATCTGGATCTCTTCGCCTGTCTGTGGATTTCTTCCCTTGCGTGCAGCACGTTCCTTGACCATAAAGGTACCAAAACCGATCAGGCTGACCTTGTCTCCCGACTTAAGGGCCTTGGCTATGGCATCGGTTGTGGCATCCAGTGCACGCGCCGCATCAGCCTTGCTAAGGTTTGCGCCACTGGCGATTGCATCAATCAATTCTGTCTTGTTCATTTTTTTGATCTCCCTGTTATCTAATCTGCACTACAACAGCACCAAGAAACCTTCAGTATCTCACGACAAAAGTTCGAAGATTCCCAGCCCTGACTAAACTGCATCTGCACCCGTTTCACCGGTGCGGATGCGGATGATGGATTCAATTGGACTGACAAAGATCTTACCGTCTCCAATTTTTCCGGTATTGGCCGACTGCTGAATCGCTTCGACAACCTGATCCACCCTCTCTGCTTCCACCACAATCTCAAGCTTGACCTTGGGCAAAAAGTCAACCACATATTCTGCCCCACGATAAAGCTCCGTGTGCCCTTTCTGACGACCGAAACCCTTGACCTCCGTTACCGTCATTCCCTGCACACCTATTTCCTGAAGGGCTTCCCTCACATCATCCAGCTTGAAAGGCTTGATTATGGCTACAATCGATTTCATCCCTGCTTCATCCTATCCAATTGGTGATTCAATCGTTTCAACTGACCTTTTCTGCGAACCAGCGGTAACAGAAAATAGAGGCTACTCAAGACCACACCAACGAGCAGTGAAAGGGCAACCAACAGTGAAATCGGTATCTCGGCCTGGTAGACCCACAGATCAATGCTGACCTTGCCTGTATTCAGTGATGCAAAACTTATGCCAATCAGTAAAAAAACCAATAATGTGAGATATTTTACAAGTTGACAGAGGATATTCAACCGACGACCTCTGCCTATCTACCAATATTGTTGACACGTTCTCGCAGTTCCTTGCCAGCCTTGAAGCGAGGAACATATTTCTCGGGCAATGCCACTGTCTCTCCACTTTTTGGATTACGGCCCAAGCGAGACTTTCTGTAATGAAGGGTAAAGCTCCCAAAGCCACGGATCTCGATACGCTGCCCTTCCGACAGGGCTTGCGCCATATTCTCAAGTATCGCCTTTACAGCCTCTTCAATATCCTGACTGGAAAGCTGGCGCAAGCTGAAGGCCATCCTGTCGATCAGGTCAGATTTTGTTATTGAACGCTCTTTTGGCATGGGCCATTCACCATAGTTTTCGCGCTAGCATAGCACAAATTGCTCTTGCCAAGCGCGTTCTATGCCTTGGTATTTTCGTCGGAATCGTTCTTCATCTGTTCCTTGAGCAGATCACCCAGACTCGATGTCCCCTTGAAGATTTCTGCATTGCCGTATTCACGTACCGCTTCAGCTTCAAGAGCTTCATCCTTGGCTCGAACCGACAGCACCACTATCCGGTTCTTGCGGTCGATATTGGTAATCCGAGCTTCGATTTCATCGCCTTCCTTGCAGACACTGCGCGCATCTTCAACCCGCTCATCGGACAATTCACTGGCACGAATCTGGCCCTCTACTCCACCATCAAGTGAAACCGTGACCATCTTCTGCTCAACTGCACTGACCTGTCCCTTGACGATACTACCCTTGCCATGCTCGGCAATATAGGCTGAAAATGGATCGGATTCCAGTTGCTTGACACCGAGAGAAATACGCTCTCTTGCCGTATCCACGGAAAGCACTACCGCTTCAATCTCCTGCCCTTTTTCATATCTCTTGACCGCTTCTTCGCCACTTTCATCCCAGGAAAGGTCAGAGATATGCAGCAATCCGTCAATTCCATTCTCAAGACCCACAAAGATACCAAAGTCGGTAATGGACTTGATAACGCCTTTGATCTTGTCACCCTTGTTGTGCATCACGGCAAACTCTTCCCAAGGGTTGGGCTTGCATTGCTTCATGCCAAGTGAAATCCGGCGTTTCTCTGTATCCAGGTCCAGAATCATGACCTCTACCTCTTCCCCGACATGTACTGCCTTGAAAGGATTGATATTCTTGTTGGTCCAGTCCACCTCGGAAACGTGCACGAGGCCTTCAATACCTTCTTCGATCTCAACAAAGAAGCCGTAATCGGTAATATTGGTCACCTTGCCGGACAGTTTGGCGCCGACCGGATATCGACTGGCAATGCCTTGCCACGGGTCTTCACCCAACTGCTTCAGACCAAGGGAGACTCGACAGCGCTCACGATCAAACTTGAGAACCTTGACCTCAATCTCATCACCCAGATTGATGATGTCAGATGGTTTCTTGATACGTTTCCAGGACATGTCCGTAATATGCAGGAGCCCATCGATACCGCCAAGATCGACAAAGGCACCATAATCGGTCAGGTTCTTGACGACCCCCTTGATGACCATGCCCTCTTCCAGATCCTTCAGCAGTTCTTCACGATCGGCACGGTTTTCTTCTTCGAGTACTGCGCGACGGGATACTACGACATTATTGCGCTTGACATCCAGCTTGACGACACGGAAATCAAATACCTGTCCAAGATAATCAGCAGGATCACGAACCGGTTTGACATCAGCCAGCGAACCGGGCAAAAAGCCTCGTACCCCACTGATATCAACGGCGAAGCCACCACGCACACTACTGACAACCGCACCACTGATGTTGCTGTTGTTCTCATGGGCTTTTTCGATCTCCTCCCAGGTTTTCAGGACGACAGCCTTTTCACGGGAAAGAATTGTTTCACCGTAACCGTCCTCTACCTGTTCGAGCGAGACCTCTACCAGATCACCGGCTTCAATGTTGATATCACCGTGATTGTCCCTGAACTGATCAACCGGGATATATGCCTCGGACTTCAAACCAGCATCCACGGTTACGGTATCCTGTCCGACCGACAGAACCCTGCCCTTGATCAATTTCCCTGGAAGAACCTTCTCGTCAAAACCGCTTTCTTCCAATAACTGTGCAAAACTCTCGCTCAAAACCCTGATCTCCGTTAGTTGATAATACAGCCGCCGGCCAGATCAGTCCTGCTTCGTCCCGGCATAGTATTCCAGAACGGTTTCCACAACTTCAGGTATAGTCATGGTGGTGGTATCAATCACCCTAGCATCACTGGCCTGTTGTAACGGCGCTGCTTCCCTGGATTCATCCCGACGGTCTCTCTCCGCCA
>RFGN01000297.1 GCA_003696645.1 Gammaproteobacteria bacterium
CCAAAACGGCTGGGATACCGACCAGTTCCCCAACAATGTGCTGGAGCTGACAGAGGCCTTCCTGGTCATTCTGGAAGCCGGCGGATTGCAGGGCGGCGGTGTTAATTTCGACGCAAAAACCCGGCGCAACTCCACCGACCTGGAAGACATTTTCCTGGCCCACATCGGGGGTATGGACGTTTTCGCACGGGCCTTGCTGGCGGCTGATGCCGTGCTTCAAAAATCCGACTACCGCAAATTGCGTCAGGCTCGCTACGCCAGTTTTGACGAAGGAAAAGGGAAAGACTTCGAGGAAGGCCGTCTGAGCCTATTGGACCTGGCAGCCCTGGCAGAGGAATTTGGGGAGCCGGAATTGAGGAGTGGAAAACAGGAGTTGTTTGAAAATATTCTGAATCAGTTTGTTTAGGACACAATACTTCGATCATGAAAAAGAACCGTTTGGAAGCCTTCAGCGATGGAGTTCTGGCCATCATCATCACCATCATGGTGTTGGAGATGAAGGTGCCGCATGGGGAGGATTTCCATGCGCTTGAGCCCATCATCCCCGTTTTTTTGAGCTACATCCTCAGTTTTGTTTTTCTGGCCATTTACTGGAACAACCACCACCACTTGATGCAAACGGTTGACAAAGTGAGCGGCGGCGTGCTGTGGGCCAACATGCACTTGCTTTTCTGGCTCTCGCTGGTGCCCTTTGCCACCGGCTGGATGGGCGAGAACGGCTTTGCTCCCAATCCGGTGGCCTTGTACGGAATAGTATTGTTAGGGGCCGGCCTGGCCTATTTCATTCTGGTCAGGCAGATCATTGCCCGGCAGGGCGAAGGGTCGCTACTGAAAAGGGCTGTCGGAAAAGACTTTAAGGGAAAAATCTCTGTGATTGCCTATACCCTGGGCATTGCCCTTTCCTTCCTCAACCAGTGGGTAGCAGGCGCAGTGTATGTCCTGGTGGCACTGATGTGGCTCATACCTGACAAGCGAATTGAAAAGGCATTGGAGGAAGGCTGAGCCCATAAACCTGTCGCCGATTATTGGATCTCGCAAAATCAAAAATTTACAATTCCTGCCTGGCGGTATACAGGCTCCATTAACCACAGAGTTCAATAGAGTTTTTGACAGAGTGTAGCAGAGTAATCCTGCTAAGCGACAACCTACAACTTACAACCTTATAACCCTCGATAATCCTTATAACCCTCATAATTCTCCATAATCAATAAAATGGCCACCTCCCAACACGATCCTTACCTGGCTTTTCGCTATGCGGAGTTTCGGTACTTCATGGTGGCCAGCTTCCTTTTTACGATGGCATTGCTGATGCAGGAGGTCATCATCGGGTACGAGCTGTACAAGATCACCGGCGACCCACTGGCCATTGGCATGCTGGGACTGGCGCAGGCGGTGCCTTTCATTTCGCTGACTCTGGTGGGAGGGCATCTGGCCGATCTGCTGTCAAAAAAGAAGATGATGGCGGTGGCCCTTGGCGGCATCATGCTTTGCACTTTGGCGCTTCATTTTGCCGCCAGGCGAATGTCAGATGGCGACCACAGCCGGGAGTTGCAATGGTTCATTTACGGAGCTGTGTTTTTTACCGGGGCATTTTACGCTTTCTTCTCGCCTACGGCGCAAGCTCTACGGGCCTTCCTCATTCCACGGGAGGCTTATGAAAACGCCGCGACATGGTCCAGCGCAGCCTGGCAGGGTGGTACCATCGTTGGGCCCGGCATTTCGGGATTTATTTACGCACAGGTAGGATTCTCCAACACCTTGCTGGTGGTATTGGGCCTGATGGCACTGGTGCAGGTGCTGCTCAGTCAGATCAAAGATTACAAAGTGGAGCCGGAAACCCGAAGCAACATCATCACCCGCATTTCCGAGGGTATCACCTTCGTCCGTAAAACACCCATGTTGCTTTATTCCATTTCACTGGACCTGTTTTCCGTGCTGTTTGGTGGAGTGGTGGCCATCTTGCCGGTTTTTGCCGAAGACATTCTGAAGGTGGGCCCAGAAGGACTGGGCATCATGCGGGCGGCACCATCCATCGGGGCCTTGCTCACCCTGGTATTACTTTCCAGGCTCTCGTTGATGCGATCGGCCTGGCGCACC
>RFGN01000298.1 GCA_003696645.1 Gammaproteobacteria bacterium
CACATACATATTACTTACATGTTGTGAAATTTCTTTTAACCCATATGGAAATGTTGATTCCGAAATTAAAAGGTTGATTTTACATTCAGGAAGTCTCTCAACCAACCTCACAACAACCTCATGATGATTAAACAATTCAATGATTGTAATTACACTTCCAGGCTTTGGAAACCAGCAAGAATTATGTTTGCTCATTTAAAACCGTTATTGATCACCTTATCAACACCATCTTCCCCACTCCACCGACTGTAAATCTATCGGCTGCCGTCTCCAATGATTCCCACTCATTATCATCATCCAAAAAAAGAAAGCGATACAAGTAAACGCCGGTGGCCAATTGGTCGCCGAACTGATCTTTACCGTCCCATGCAAAGTCTGTCATGTGGGTGCCAACGTTCAAAGGGCCTAGTTCTTCTTTGGACACTTCCCTGACGATACGGCCAGAGACCGTCATGATTTGCAGGCGGTAATCGGAGGGTGGCTTGTCACCTGTCAGTGTATAGACGAAACGGGTTGAAGTGCTAAATGGATTGGGATAGTTGACGAAATTGGAAATTGCCCGTTTGGTCATGATGCGGAAACGTTGCTTGAAATCCAGCCCACCGGAGGCGTTCCCACTCTTGTCCGCCGCCTGTACCACCAATGTGTACTCCCCATCACGGTCGAAGATAGGCTCATAATTCACCAGCAGGTAGTTATCGGCTGGATCACCGGAAAATTCCCAGGAAATGCCTGGGGAATTGAAGTACAAAGGTGCGTAATTGACGCTGTCAGGCCAAAGGATGGCCAAACGGATCAGCGAGGTATCGTTGAGCAAGAGAAAGGGGTTTTCATCTTTGAGACGGACGCGAATGTGGGGTCTGGCAGAAACCAGTTCGCCATCGAGAATACGCCGGCCGTCGAAAGTAACGTCTACTGAAGGATTGAGCTGGTCTGTATACACCTGGTACCCGAGATCGAGAAAATTGTTGAGATACAACCATTCAGGTTTCCGGTCAGCATTGAGCTCGATGCCGAGTGAATGGGGGCCTTTCTGGCTGCGGGTATCGTATGTAAAATGGACAATTCGCTGTTCATCTGATTGCAAGGGAGGCAGTGTTTCCCTAATGCTTGTGACACCATTGGAAGCATTACTCATCCGGTATTCAATAAGCAGGCTGTCAGTAGCATCCACTGGCATGAGATTTTCGATGGCCACGCGCAGATCCAATGAGGCCCCTTGCTGGAGGCTATCAGCGTTCAACTCGTACAGTGAGCCTGGATCGAACGCATACTCCGGTTCACCAGTGAAATACACTTTTATTTCACGGAGTTGGGGCGAAGTTCTGAAAATGGAATCTTCTACATTCACTTTGAGGGCAATGCGAGGAAACTGCGTTGCATCGATGGAGGAAATATCAATCTCATCTTCTAAAAGCAGGTTTCGACTATACAGCAGTAGGCGGCTGTCATCAGGTCTGACCCCAAACACTTCCATGATGACGGTGTCTGCAGGAATCGGGTCTGAAAAGTCTCGTTTGGAAGTGATTTTATCCCACTTCGAAGCCGGCCCAATAGGCAATGTCGTAAGATATCCCCGGTCCCAGTTGCCTTCGAGTATAAACTTCATCTCGACAATTTCATCGGGTGCACTTGCTATTGTTTCTGCTATCAGGCCATGGCCTTTACGGTATGCTATGGCATAAGGTACTGAGCCTGAAGTTGGAAGCTGTCGAGCCAATTGGGCTCCACCATCGTTTTCCAGGATATTGAGAATACTGTAACCGTAGTTCAAGCTGTCCATCACCCATTCATCGGGGCGGTAGTTGGCAGTGGGTGAGTTTTGCACAGTGCAAAAAAGGACGTAATCCCCTTCAGGAATGACGTTGGTCAAAAAATCCATGGCCTGTTTTCTGCCAGCAGCATCGGAACTAAACAAGAATACGTTAGCATCGTTGCCCCAGGGATGAGACAAGCCGTATTGACTTGGATATGGATTCCAGACAGGTTCCAAATAAACTGAGTCGATCCATGTGATATAATAACCTGCCCCAGGAGAATAATAATATAACCAACTCGAATAATTATTTAGCAACAATCCAGGCCTTTTGACATTTGCAGCTGCATTGGTTAAAATATACTCCTTCACCGATTCCGGGAATGACCACTTTCCTGAATCGTTCACCTTCAGGTTGACCATGTTGTTCTTCTGGAATTGCTGCCCGTGGGACTGATTCCAGCCTGTACCACCATCTGGCTCAATGATAAAAGAAGAGGTAGCCCACAGGAAGCCCTCCTGGGGAGAAAGGCTGTCGGGACTTACACGCCAGAAATACACTTGGTCAGGTTCCCAATCTATAGAAGGCGTCCATTTGAGAATGCCTCCATTGCGCGTCAAAGTTTGCGTCAACAAAACAGGGCTGTTGAAATTCTCGGTGGTGTCGAGCTGGAACACGTATCGTCGTTCGGGAGCGAGTGGATCGGTGGTATAGGCTTTAAGGGTAAGGTCAGTGCGATCAACAATGGCGAATGCGGGAGGATACACAGGTACGGCACTGTTGTCTCGCACGAAGAAAGAAAACCCCTTCCGGCCGTCCGGCATGATAAGTTCGTTGTTTGACTCGGCAGCTGGTAACGGTAGTTCATCGACCCTGTTGCCAGCATCTACAGTAACAAACAAGGTGTTCTGTCCAATGGCTTTCTTACCAGGAGGAGGAATTTTAAACTTGAATTCTTCACGGTAAGCGGGGGCCAAAAGGAGGGTGTCGATCAACGGTTGCCGGGAACCATCGGGCAATTTGTGCTCGATGTGCAGCAACACTGAATCGACGCGATTTTGCCCAAGGTTTGCGATGGCCAACTGGAATTCAAGTTCACCGAGGTTGGCTGAAATCCTCTCCGGGAGGAGCTTTACAGATGCAGGATCGACTACGTAATCAGGCCCTGGTGAAGGGTTCAATCTGATAGCAGGGTCGCCAAGCATGTTGAATTGTTGCCGTATCAGGTCAACCCCAAAGTTGCCTTCCGAAAAA
>RFGN01000299.1 GCA_003696645.1 Gammaproteobacteria bacterium
AGACGCAGCCTCTGGGCTGCATGCAGGGCGTTGAAAGGTTTGTTTGATGTTTTGAAACTTGATTTTTAAACCAAATTCTAATCTCATGAAAGGATTGAAGTTCCTGTTCGGGATGCTGTTAGCCGGCATGTGCTTCCACATGCATGTCCAGGCGCAGAATGCCGGTAATCTCAGTTTATTACAGGGGCCTGAAGCGGCTCAAGTGCTCTTTGCAGAGTGCCAGTCGATCCAGGCATCATTTGACAAGCTGGATCGACAGGAGATGCCTCTGGCCTATGTGAAGTACAAGTACTTCAAGCGCGTGGGAATGCATCTCAAGCAAGGCTTGTTTACGGAAAAGGCCCTTGTTGCCGCAGAGGAGGAGTTCCTGGCGGCACAACCCGATGAGTATGGGCACATTCCTTTTGAGCTTGCTGCCATGAGTGGCCAAAAAGTGCCAGAAGATCTGCTACAGCAGGCGAAAGATGCTGCCCTGCAATTACTTTCCCAATAGGCGAGAGAAATTTTTTGTTGAAGCAAAATTGTAACCTCATGAAAAAGACGAATTTTACTCCAAAATGGGTCTTATCAAGCCTTTTGATGGTGCTTGGTATGTTGGGCATCACCCCTGCGGCGAAGGCTGATTTGAACCCTACCCTCAGCATTTCGGGGAAGTATATACCCGGTGGCACTTCCGTGCTGACCATTGAAATGACGATCAATAGTACTACTGTCGAGTATGGCTCCCTCCTCACATTGACCTTGCCTGCAGGATGGACCGGGACGTTTACCGGCGTAGGTGTAGGATCGGGTTCTTGTTTTTCAGGTACCGGTGTCGTTTGCCAGGATGGCACCAATGTACTCATCATCGGCGATCCTACTTGTGCGCCTGGTGATTTATGCGGCCCGTGGGGCAATGGTACCTATCAAATTGAAATTGAAGTGAGCGTACCCCCTGGTGTGTCGGGCGATCAAACGATTGACTGGCTGCTGGAAGGTGATGGATGGGTTTGCTTTGGGGGCTGTTCCTGTGGGGACTGGACATGTGATATGGGGACTTTGACGGTTCAGGAAGCAATCTGCACTCTTGATTGTGCCTCTATCCCCGAGCTCACGGGCCCCGGTGTGATCGAAGTATCGACCGATCCGGGGGAGTGTCAAGCTGCGGTTACGATCACCAATCCTGACTTCGTGGGAAACTGCGTTACATTTATGCCTGTCATTGCTGAGGGTTTTGATAGTGGCACCATGCCTGCGGGTTGGGCCATCGATGATGGTACCGGCGATCCTGTGAGTGGATACTCGGGACAAACTACCGATGGAGCTACCGAAGGTAATGGCGTGTTTTTCGATGCCTCTTCGGTTCCCGGCAGCTTTGCTGTCAATCCCAACTTTGACGGAAATATAGCTTTGCTTAACGATGATTTCGGTGGATTTCCCGGAAACATTGGTCTGGGCTATATCGTCACCCCATCGGTTGATTTGACCGCACTGCCTGCACCCGTTTACCTGAGCTTCGATTGGCAATCCAACACGTGGGATGATATTGTTGGTCAATTTGGCGAGTTTACGGTAGATATATGGGATGGTACGAATTGGGTGAATATCCTGACTGTGGAAGAGGATGATTTGGGTTCGGTGGTGAATATGGATGTTACGGCTTATGCCAATGCGGAGTTTGCGGTGCGTTTCGGTTACAACGATGAAGGAGCATGGGCATGGGGTGCCGGCATTGACAATTTCGAACTGGTGGTGCCCGGGCCTCCTATGGTGACCAATGACTACAATGGTACTACGGACGCCAGCGATACTTATCCAGTCGGTACTACTACGGTCACGTTCACGGTGTATGACCTGGGCAACAATCCGACAACTTGCAGCATAGACGTGATTGTCACCGACGATGAGCCGCCTGTGATCACCTGCCCGGCAGATCAGGTTATTGATCTCGACCCTGGTGCATGTGAGGCGGTGGTGAACTACGACGTGACGGCTACCGACAACTGTGGTGCCACGGTGAGCCAGCTTGCCGGCCTGCCTTCGGGTTCGGCTTTCCCCAGAGGGGTAACCACCAATACGTTTGAGGCATCGGATGATGCCGGAAATACAGTACAGTGCAGCTTTACGGTGACGGTGAACGAATTTGCGAATCCGACCACCCAGCTCGCCTGCAACGACCAGGT
Organism: Gammaproteobacteria bacterium; assembly: GCA_003696645.1. Taxonomy (GTDB): domain Bacteria; phylum Pseudomonadota; class Gammaproteobacteria; order J025; family J025; genus J025. The sequence goes on from RFGN01000299.1 coordinate 2,163, forward strand.
ACAGATCTCGCTGGATGAAAACTGCCAGGCCGTTATCGGCGCCGACGACATCCTCGAGGGTGGTCCCTACGGCTGCTACGACGACTACATCGTCATGGTGCTCGACGCCACGCAGGCGCCGCTGCCCTCGGGCAACGTGGTCGATGGCAGCTTCATCGGCAGCACCTGGACGGTGAAGGTGGTCGACCCAGACACGGGCAATGAGTGCTGGGGCAGCTTCACCGTGGAAGACAAGCTGGCACCCACCATCGAATGTGAGGACTTGGTGATTAACTGCAATGCAGATGCTACGCCCGGACCGACAGTAGTGCCAGGAGTGGTTGAACTTTCCAGTGGTCCGATGCCTGGCGATCAGGACTACATGGAAGTCACCTTTGATGTAGCGGCACCTGCCGGTGCGGTAGTCAAGGATGTTAATATTTACTTGAACATTACTCACGATTGGATAGATGATTTGGATGTCTTTTTACAGGGGCCAGATGGAACCATTGTCGAGCTCTTTACTGATGTAGGCGGCTCGGGCGATGACGTAGATGTTACGATTGATGATGAGGGGGCGCCATTCGTATCTCCTTCGTTCCCCTATCCCACACCTGCACTTCAGGGAGTTTTTCAGCCTGAACAATACCCGGATGAGGCGCTTTCGAATTTTGATTTCAGGCCTGTCAATGGTACCTGGACGGTCATTTTGGATGATGATTTCCCGTATGACGATAACGGAATGTTTATCAATGATATCATTCTCACGATTGAATACGGAGGGGCGGGGCCTGCTGTGGCAGACAACTGCGGCATTGCATCTATTGACTATGTCGACTCGGAAGTCGAAGGCGACTGCGGTGGTCCTGCTTCCGTCATCACGCGCACCTGGACGGCGACCGACCTGTCGGGCAACACTAAGTCGTGCGTGCAGACCATCACCAAGGTGCGCCCGACGCTGGCCGATATCGAATTCCCGGCTGACGTGACGGTGAGCTGCGACGACTATGCCGCCAACCCGAGCATTATCGATGCTACGGCTGATGGTGCCGGTGTGCCCACCATCGGTGGTATCCCGGTAGAAATCGGCGACCTGTGCGACATCACC
>RFGN01000300.1 GCA_003696645.1 Gammaproteobacteria bacterium
CCTCTACGCCATCGCCATCAAAAAGTCAGGCAAAGGCTTCCACTTCCGCGCCCCCACCGCCGAAGACCTGGCCGCCGCCCAACGCGCCGAAGCAGAACTAGCCCGCAAAAAACCGGACTGGATCGCTCAGGATTTAATACCGACTGAGCCGTTTCCGGGTGGAAATGATAATCGGCCGTTGCATTATGGAATGCCTTTTTGGTTCGATTTTTTTTCCCCTAGGCAACTGCTAGCAATAGGAACATTTGTTGAAGAACTAAAGGCCGTTGAAAACGAAGTGCGTAACGACAATAATCCAGAAAAGTCGGCCGCAATAATTACCTTTCTTGGGATCGCTTTAGATAAATGCCCTAATTACAATTCTCGAATGTCAGTATGGCATCCAACCTGGGTTAGAATGGCAAATACTTTTAATCGGCATGATTTCAGTTTTGCTTGGTCTCACGGGGAGTTTGATGGAGCATCAAATCTTTTACCTTGGGCTGTTGAACAAACCATCAAATCTTATACCGAATTAGCTGAATTGTCTGCTCCTGCGCAGCAATCTTTAATTGCATCCTATCATAGGTCTGCTGTTGAAAATCTAAATGTGTATAAGAGTTCTGCAAACAGTTTATCCAGTATTGATACTTCTAGTGTTTTCAATATCACAGTTGATCCACCCTACTACGACAACGTCCAGTATGCTGAACTGGCAGATTTCTTCTACGTCTGGCTCAAACGCAGCGTCGGCCACCTTTTCCCCGAATTCTTCACAGACGAACTGACCAACAAAGACGACGAGGCCGTCGCCAACCCCGCCCGCTTTGAGAGCATGGGTCGCAAGAAAAAGGCGTTAGCCGAGCAAGATTACGAACACAAAATGGCCGCCGCCTTCCGCGAAATGCACCGCGTCCTGCACCCGCACGGCGTCCTCACCGTCATGTTCACCCACAAGCGCGTCGAGGCCTGGGACACATTGGCCTCTGCCCTCATCGGCGCCGGCTTCACCATCAAAGCCTCCTGGCCTGTCCACACAGAAAGCGAACACAGCCTGCATCAGGCCAAAAAGAATGCGGCAGCCAGTACCATTCTTCTCATCTGTCGCAAACGTGAACAAGATACGGCCGATCCGGTCTGGTGGGACGATTTACAAAGC
>RFGN01000301.1 GCA_003696645.1 Gammaproteobacteria bacterium
GCAGTAGTGGAGTTTTTGATGAAGACCGTCACAAACTCCACCGGCTGACCGGAAAGGGCATCGGTGACGGTGCCGGTGAGGAGGGCTTTGGAGTCCTGGCTTCTGGCTGAGAACGAGAGGCCGAAGGCCAACAGAAATAAAGGGATGTATCGCATAGAAAATCTATAAGGAGTCAATGTGGTGAAACTGGGGCCCACTTTCAAAGGCGCCCCAAAAGTAAGGTTTCTGCCCCTCAGACAATCCTGAATTGCCCTGACAGGTAAAGAGCAATACCAACGTGACAAAACTCACACAAATTGATGATTAGACTCAAAGAGCCTTAAAGCCTGTCGTGAGATGTTTGCCCTGAACTAAAAATGACAAGGCATGAAAATCTTACTTCCATTCATAAGCGCCCTGCTGATCTTCACAAGCGCACAAGCTCAGACAACCTACACCCTCAGCAGTGGTGAAATCACCATCGAGGGTACTTCGACCATGCACGACTGGACCGCCACGACCACCGAGCTCGACGGAGAAGCCGTGTTTAACTTCGAAAACGGAGTTCTGGTTTCGATTGCGAAGCTCAAAGTGACAACAAAGGCGAAATCCATCAAGAGCGAAAAAGGCTCCACGATGGACAAGAACATGTACAAGGCACTGAATGCCGACAAGTATCCGACGCTCACATTTGTTCTTACGAATGTTGATTACCTCAGGAAAAACGGCACCTCTTACGATGTGAAGATCACCGGAAAACTGACCGTTGCCGGAACCACCAGAACGGTATTCATCTCCGGCAAGGGTTCAATGCTAGGAAGCGGAATCAGCTTCTCCGGCAATTTCAAACTCAAAATGACTGACTTCAACGTGGAGCCGCCATCGCTGTTCTTTGGCACGCTGAACACAGGTGATGACATCACCATCCGGTACAAGGCCAGCTTCAGTCCTGCCGGATTTGGCAGCCGCTGACAGCACAGACTCCACTTGAGTATAAATCACCCACCAAAAACTTTTTTAGTTATGAAACGCATGAAAGCTAATTGGATCATTGGAACTTTTCTCTTGCTGCTGATGCCTTTGTGGATAGGCGCTCAGAATGATGTACAGAACTACCGTCCTTACGACCAGCGTGGCCTGAATGTTTTTGAAACGCCCAAGAGCCAGGAAGGCAGTTTCGACGGGTTCAAGGTTCGCCTGGGTGGCAACTTTACCCAGCAGTTTCAGGCCCTGGATCACGAAAACACCGCCGACTTCGTAGATGCCAACGGTGACGGCGTGAATGACAACGAACTGATTGACCTTACCAGCGGATTCAACCTCGCTACCGCCAACATGAACATCGACGCACAGCTCGACGATGGTGTCCGGGTGAACATTGTGACTTACCTCTCCTCACGTCACCACCCGGAGGGATGGGTAAAAGGTGGATACATCCAGTTTGACAAGCTGCCGTTTTTCAAGTCTGAGGCCGTTGACAAACTGATGGAAAACCTGACCATCAAAGCCGGCCACATGGAAATCAACTACGGTGATGCCCACTACCGCCGCAGCGACAACGGCGCCACCATGTTCAACCCCTTCGTGGAAAACTACATCATGGATGCTTTCAACACGGAGATCGGCATGGAGCTGATCTATCAGAAAAACGGCTTCCTGGCCGTAGGTTCCGTAACTGGTGGTGAGATCAAAGGGGATGTGGTGGCAACACCAGTGTACGAAACCGACCCGGATCCAAAGAAAAGCCCCTCCTGGATCGGTAAGGTCGGTATCGACAAGCAGATGAGCGAAGACCTGAGGTTGCGCATTACCGGTTCTGTTTACTACACCGGCAGCTCTGCCCGTAACTTCCTGTACGGCGGCGACCGCACCGGCTCACGTTACTACCTGGTAATGGAGAAAGTAGGAACCGGCACCTCCTCTCCGCATACCTCCGGAAGGTTCAACCCGGTGTTCCTCGATCAGGTTACGGCAATGATGGGCAACGTTTTCCTGAAATACAAAGGCCTGGAGTTCTTCGGAACCTATGAAAACGCCAATGGCCGGACACACACGGAAACCGACACCCGCAATGCCACGCAACTGGCTGCCGACCTCATCCTGCGCTTTGGTGCAAACGAGAACTTCTGGGTAGGCGGTCGTTACAACACCGTGAATGCCGAGCTGATCGGCAGCGGGGCCGAAGTCACCATCGACCGTATAGCTGTCAGTGCCGGCTGGTACCTGACTCCTAACATCCTGGCCAAGCTCGAGTATGTCAACCAGGAATACAAAGACTTCCCCAGCACCAGCATACTGAATGGAGGTAAGTTCAATGGTGTAATGATAGAAGCTGCAGTGGGCTTCTAAGTGAGTGAACTATGATACTGATTTGAAATACCAGAGGCTCCGCTGCAAGCCTGCGCGGAGCCTCCTTTTCCTCCTCGAACATTGCAATCCTACAACACCTTTCAGCTCATGCTCAAGCGGGTTCTCACATTGGCACTGGTCATCCTTCTTTCGGGTTGGAACATGCACAACCTGCCGGAAACCTACAACGGCAAATTGCGGATTACGGAGAAGAGCAAGCTGAGCATCGAGGGTTCATCCAACGTCAATGAATTCACCTGCAATTGCCTGACGGATTTTCCACCCATCCCATTTGAAATAAGCTGGGAAGACGAATCAGGCCTCCTGCGCTCGTTCCGCAACACACAAATTTCGCTTCCGATTGCCAACCTCGATTGCGGCAACAAGATGATGAACAAAGATCTCCGGCAAGCACTCAACGCCGACAAATATCCCTTCATCACCATCAACCTGGTCCAGAGTCTGGAAAACGATTGCACCTCCTGGCAGCGCCTGAACAGCTGGGTTCAACTGAAGGCCCTCGTCGAAATTGAGCTGAACGGATGCACCAACAGCTACTGGTTGCCGGTAATGGCAAGCCGCCAGGGTGAAAATTCCTACCGTTTCATCAGCAACAAAGTTTTGAAAATGACGGATTTCGGCGTGGAGCCACCCACAGCCCTGCTTGGCATGGTGAAGGTGAACAACGAAATCAAGATTTCTCTGGACCTTGTAATCGATGTGATTGATTATTATTGAATTGCTGAAAGCCCGTTCCTGAACAGGTATCTCTCCCCTCTTCTGTCTTATTTCCATTGATCCCCACCTCCCCGCCTGCCAATTTCATTTGCAACCCACAACGGTCTATCTGACAATCCCATGAGAAATGTCAGGCAGCGAAAAACAATGCTTGGCGTTTATTTGGGGCAAGCATGAAATGCGAAACATTTTATCAAAGCC
>RFGN01000302.1 GCA_003696645.1 Gammaproteobacteria bacterium
AACGCCTGACTTTGTGTGGTTGGGGCTGATTTGAATAGCAGATTGGGAATACAGTGCAACTTGTGAAGTCAAGAGACAAAGCGCCAGGGCAATCGTAGTTGTTTTCATGATTCGAGGATTTGGTTGTAAAAAAAGTGTCGCTTTATTTATCGTCTGATTATCCAAAAGAGTGAGTTTTTTACCAAATGTTAATTTAGAAATATGCACCAAAAGGTGATTTGCCATGAAACTCGAAATGATGTGTACCAAGCCGCATTCTCTTACATTCCCGTACTTTTGCAGCCTTTTTTGAAACGGGGCATTTTACCCCGTTTGGGCCGCAGGCCCGAAAATGAAGAATGCAATGTCATTAAAGAAAGAAATAGCCCGTCGGAAAACTTTCGGCATCATCTCTCACCCGGACGCCGGTAAGACCACCCTTACCGAGAAGCTGCTGCTTTTTGGTGGGGCCATCCAGGTGGCAGGTGCCGTGAAGAGCAACAAGATCAAAAAGACCACCGTCTCCGACTTCATGGAGATCGAGAAACAGCGGGGGATCTCCGTGGCCACCTCGGTGATGGCCTTTGAATACCGCGACCTGAAGATCAACATCCTGGACACCCCGGGTCACCAGGATTTTGCCGAAGACACCTACCGCACCCTGACGGCGGTGGACAGCGCCATCGTGGTCATCGACGTGGCCAAAGGTGTGGAGCCGCAGACGGAAAAGCTGGTCAACGTATGCCGGATGCGGGATACGCCGATCATCATTTTCATCAACAAGCTGGACCGGGAAGGAAAGGACCCATTCGTATTGCTGGATGAAATCGAGCAGAAGCTGGGTATCACCGTATCGCCGCTGAGCTGGCCGGTGGGCATGGGCCGCACCTTCCAAGGGGTGTACAGCATGTACGAGCAAAAGCTGGTGCTGTTCCGACCGCATGGCAAGCAAAAGGAGGAAGACACCATCGAGTTCAGCGACCTGGCGGATCCCGCCCTGGAGAAGCACATCGGTGAGTCGCCCGCTGCCACCCTCCGGGAGGAACTGGAAATGGTGCACGGTGTCTATCCCGATTTCGACAAGGATGCCTACCTGAAAGGGCAGCAGTCGCCGGTGTTTTTTGGCAGTGCCATCAACAACTTCGGGGTGCGGGAAATGCTCGACTGTTTTGTGGACATTGCCCCGGTTCCCAGGCCCCGCCCGGCGGAGGAGCGCATGGTGGCACCCGATGAGGAGGGCTTCACTGGCTTCGTGTTTAAGATCCACGCCAACATCGACCCCCGCCACAGGGCCCGCATCGCCTTCTTGCGCATCTGCTCCGGCACCTTTGAACGCAACAAGCCCTACCTGCACGTCCGCCTCGGTCAGCAGCTTCGCTTCGCAAACCCAACCAGTTTCATGGCCGATAAAAAGGAGGTGATCGACGAAGCCTATCCGGGAGACGTGGTGGGCCTCCACGATACCGGTAATTTCAAAATCGGCGATACATTGACCGAAGGGGAAGTGCTCCATTTCAAAGGCATCCCGAACTTC
>RFGN01000303.1 GCA_003696645.1 Gammaproteobacteria bacterium
TCATGGGATACATTTCGGGTACAGAAACAGCAATTTGCTGTACAGGGACTTCTCACTGACTTTTCCCAAGGGGATTACCGGACTCATCGGGAGAAATGGTGCGGGAAAATCCACCCTCGTCAAGCTCATCCTTGGACTGCATCGGCTGAAGTCGGGGAGCATCACCTATGATGGTCTGGATGTCAAAAGCAAGAGGGACACCTTCCTCAAGCATGTCGGGGTGATGTTCGAGCAGCAGGACTTCCCAGGTTGGTTGACTATCTTCGATCACCTGGTCTCCATTGGACAGCTCAGGGGACTGTCAGTATCCGACGCCCGCAGGGAGGCGGAGGGATATTTAGAGCGCTTTGGCTTGGGTGATAAAATGGAAGTCCGTTTTCAGAAGCTCTCTGCAGGGATGAAGCAGAAATTCGGTATCGCCGCCGCCCTCATCGGGGACCCTGATCTCGTCATCCTCGACGAACCCACTGCGAATCTCGACGTCTCGGCCCGCTCTGAGATCCTCACTTACATCAGGAGGATCACCTCGGACACCAGCCGTAGTGTCATTCTCCTCAGTCATATCCTCCACGACTTGGAGCGGATCTGCGACAACCTCGTCATTATTGAGAAAGGGGTGCTCAAAGCAGAATTCCCCGTCACCGAACTCGCAGATCGCACCTTTGTCAAAACCTACACCGTCCGTACCCGGAGTTCGGAGGAGAGTACGGAGGTGGCCTCTGCACTCAAGGAGCGGGGGCTCACCGTTGAGATCCGGGGGGTGAACCTTGAAGTCACGATCCGGACGAAGGACGATCTCGGGATCTTTGAGGAGATGAAGCTCCACTCCACTCCGCTGCGAAGTCTCCTTGAGCAGTATTTCATGGATGTGACACAATGATGAAGTTCAATATCCTCACTGCAGTCTCACTCTCTGTTTTTCTCACTCTGCTCATCTTTGCAGGCATCTATGTCTTTTCTGCAGAAGAGACAAAGTCGTACCCCGTCTTTACCAGCAGGAATGATGAGCAGACCTATGTCTACCCTGCATATCGGAGATACACGCTGGCTTTCCAGATCTACGCCAACTTCTCGATGAATATCTTGGTGATGACGGTGCAGAATGAGAGGGGTTCTTTTCTGCACTCAAATGAGACTGTCGTTGGAAACTCTACTTCCTACGAATTTCAGTATTCCTATGATTCTCCCGGGTCAGTGACTGTGACTATCCAACCTGTCATCCCTGAGGATCAGAACTTCACAATTGGGTATACAGAAATTGTCACGAACCTGACTCCTGATACGCAGTACGCATCTGCTCTCTATACTCCTCCTCTTCTTATTTCCTTAAGCATCATTCTTGTCTCCGTGTTCCTGCCCGTGCTGAAATCCGGTTTTCTGTACTTCACGTATAACCCTGAACGATACTATGTTCTCTCCCTGACCTCTCCATTGGTGCTGGGACTGGGGATCAATCTGGTGCCATTTGCCGTTCCTGTCAATGACTCTCACCTTGTCTTCCAATTTCTCGTAAACTTGAGGTACTTTGCTCCGATACTGTGGTTTGCATCGGTCGTGCTTGTGCTGACCTATTTTTCCAGACGGGCTTCTCGCGTGCAGCAGTTGTGGTGCCTGTCCCGCGGCAAGCAAATTAGCTATGTCTCAAGACTGCTGTCTCTCGGTCTTGATCTGACCCTGATTTCGGTCATCCCGCAGTTTCTCCTGAGCAATTATTATCTGACTCCTCTTCTTGAGCTTCATCCTGATCCGTGGGGATTCACCCTGATCTTAGCTCTGGATCATCTCTCTGTCCTCTTATTTTGGAGTTTGGTGATGATCTGCGTGTATTCCCTTGTGGATTCCGAGATGTGGCTGTTCTCAGGAGCGATTCTTGTACTGCTCGTAGTTCAGTTCTGGCAGTCCATTCTGCCGAGGGTATCCGCCTCCCGCTCATTGTGGAATCTGCTGATCTCCGTGCTCTTCCTCCCCCTGTTCTACCTTGGGTTCAAGCTCTACCTGATCTCGGAGGTGTACTCATGAAACTCAGCACTGCCCAGAAATTTGCGGTCTTCTTCCTGATCGCCAATGTCTTTACGCTCCTCGTCACTCCTCATCATGGATTTGACATCGACAGGGA
>RFGN01000304.1 GCA_003696645.1 Gammaproteobacteria bacterium
CAGTGCTGGACGAGTTCTTCCGCCCGGCCTTCCGCCACACGTATTACGAGAGCGTGGAGCACCTGCAGAAGGACCTGGATGCCTGGCTGATCCACTACACCACCGAGCGCCCGCATCGGGGCTATCGGAACTGGGGCAAGCGTCCCGTCGACACCGTCAGGGAATACCTGAAAAATGTCAGGAAAGATGGTTAGTCATACAGCTAGACGATATCGAGCCCGCATTCATGCGGGCTCGATACTAGTGTGTTGTCAAATTGCTACTTGGCTGATTTTGCCAATTCGTTATGCATTTTAAAGCCGGTGAAGAATTGCTTGACTGAATCAGCTTTCTTCTCACTTACCTGCACGTCCTTACCAGTAATATTGGTTGCACCAGTCCCAAGATCATTTGCATTCGCAGCCATGGCTACATTGGCGAAGAATGTGGTAGCAGCAACTATCAATGCTTTCTTCATTTGAAGCCTCCTTCTATATTGCTTACCAGTTCAGATGCGCCCAGCCTCAAAGTGTCAGGCATGGCTACTATCATCCAATGAAGAAAGGCAGGCTTGCAGCCTGCCTTTCCTCCTCGATTGCAAAGAAATAATTAGTTGGTCGCGATCACATACTGATTATATACATGGCCAAGATTTTTGACCTTGATATAGAATTTGCCAGTCCAGCGAGGGGTCCAGCGTAACAGGGTATAATCAGTTCCGTCAGTATCCCGAGCAATCAGATTTCCATTCTCATCATAGACATAGAAGTCCAAATCAGTATCACCATCACCACGGATGGCAACGATTGCTGGCTCGCCACCCTCAAAGGTAATAGTCCAAGTGTCTGTATAGCCACCGTACACGCGACTCGTAGCTCTTCCAGGGCCTCCAACACGCCCCTTGGTCGAAGAAGCGGCTACATCCTCAGCCAGTGCAATCAGGGCCTTGTTTCCTGCAGCGTATTGCTTTGCTCGCGCCAGAATACCTGCAACTGTTTGATCCTTGTCTTCCTTATGCTGGGCGTCCTTCTTGCCAGAGCCTTCAGTCTTTTTCGTCGCGCGCGCATGCCGTACACCACTTGCCTTCAAGATCCTTGCAGCCGCAATAAGAGATAATGCATCTCGATGCGCATCACCATAAGCAACCAACCGATCAGCAGTGGCAACATCCTCTACGGCCTGAGTTTGTTCGCTGCTGGCCTTCGAAGCAGGATCGGTGTTTGTTTTAGCGGCTGCCCCGGCTGTGGCGGCGGGAGTAGCAACAAAGCCCGCAGCCAATACCGCGGCAAAAATGGCCATCTTAGTTTTCATATGTTCCTCCTTGCATTTAGTAGACAGAGCATAGAAGTCATTATTGCTCCCTCACAATCAGATGCCTCCTACGCTAAAGTGTCAGGCCATTGACCATGACAACCTCCACACCCTAGAGTTTTTTCTTCTGATATTCAAGAACAGATGGTCCGCGTTTGAGTGAGAGGAGATTGGCAGGGGGCAGGTTTGAAATTATTCTTAGCAAGACTGCTCGTGCCTGTGTCCATTATTAGATGGTTGTCAGCTCGATTCTCACAGCTTTATCTGCATGGAGGGCGGATCTCTCTGCAAAAGAAAATGGTAGCAAGTCTGCTGGCCTGCATGACAGTGCTCGTGATCGTTCCGCATCTGCGGGGGGCTCTGACTTTAGTCGATGACGCTGCTAACAGTTCCAGACAATGGTTGACCGATCTAGTTGTCAAGCTAAGCAAGGATAAATCCTTTGGTGGAAGTGGCGATACAGAAATTTCCATATTGGCTGTCGATAATCCCACCTATAAGTCGTGGCGAGAACCATATATAACCCCAAGGGATAAATTGGAGGCAATGATTGATTTTGCAAGTGCTCATAAAGCTTCTGTGGTCGTGGTCGATTTCGATCTCAGTCGTAGCGAGGCGTGGGAGGGGCTGACCAGGGGGGATAGAAAACTATTGCAGTACCTCATCAAACTTGATTCGGCGCCAGCTGGTCGTGTCCCGGTGGTTATTTTGCTCCGGGACGTTGGTCGGGATGGGAATAAAAAAAAAGTTTATGACTCCTTTCTAAGAAGAAATGCGCCTGACCTTGACGATGAGAGGGGTAATGTCTTCTGGGCTGCCTCCACTGTCCCTTTAGATAACGATGGACTGATACGCCGTTTCAATTGGTTCGAGAACATCAATCAAACGGAGAGGATAGTATCCGCGCCTCTACTGGCGTCTTATCTAATTAGGAAAATGCATGAGCTACATAATCCCGATAAGGCGATTCGGGCTACTCATCAGTGGCAAAGATCAATAAGTTCTGTTCTTGATGGTTATCCGGATGTTTCGTTGTTGGCCAGATTGGCCCATAAGAAGTCCGAGCATTACAGAAAATCGTTTGATTACTCCCCCTCAATTATTATGTGGCATGAGAATCGAGCTGCTGATATTCGCGTCAATGGGTTTCTTGAGATTTCCGGAAAACGAATAAAGCCTGACGTATATAGGGACAACATCGTCTTTATTGGAGCCATGAACAATCGTACCATGGATCGATATGAAACGCCGATTGGCTCCAGGTTCGGGGTTGAGGTGCTAGCCCAGTCTACAGCAACCATTCTTAACCACGGGGGCCTACAGCCTCTCCATGGCGCAGGCCTGTATCTGTATAATTTTTTATTGCTTGTTGCGATGACGTTGATTCTTCTTCTTCCCGGGATCGTACCGATTCTGGTCGTCACCGCACTAGCGGGAACATTGATTTACCTGCCTGTCGCTTTTTTTCTTTATCAGCACGGGATTTCGTTGGATGGGGCACCACCGATCCTGTTGATCGAACTGGCTGAGCCCATGTTGCCATATGTTCTTGGCTTGGTTCTTAATGCTCGATATTTATTGGAGAACAGGAAGAAAATTGCAACCAGAATCGTTGAGGTGGCAAAATATGAATGGAATAAGTTTCTTTATTAAATTTTTCATTTTCTTTGTTGTCGTAATGATCCTTGGATCAGCGCACGCCGACTCTTATGTGGGGATTGTTACCGATTTTTCACGACTCCCTGGCTCAAAACATTTTGTGATTTCACATAAGGACAGAACCACATCCGTCTTGATCTACCCGGAGACCAAGCTACGACATGGTGACCAGATTTTCTTTCCTGAAGGAGCTGGGCCTTCTGC
>RFGN01000305.1 GCA_003696645.1 Gammaproteobacteria bacterium
ATAATCGTCTGTAGCAACACCACCGAGGATGCTTCACGGGGTTTTCATTTCATTTTCAATAGCGACGGAAGTACTTTTTCCGAAAATCAGATGAACCCTTCCATGTGGGGCTTGCTGCTTCATTGGGCACGCATAGGTGATCAGGTGCGAACTGCCAACCGGTGGAGTACCTCCATCGGTGCTTTCCAAATGTTTGCCGCACAACTGGTGTCGAACCCGCAAGACCCTACGACAAGTTCAAACTTTTCCCAGTTCCTCATCCACTCTCCCCAGCCCCAGTTCTTCCCTTCCAACATCAATCCGCCAATGGGGTGGTTCAATCCCGATTATGGTGCAGCGAACGGCTGTTTTGGAAATATTTTCACAGGCAGTCTTACCGAAGGAGAGCAGCAACTGGTGAGCGGCAGCTTGAACCTCAGCGGGCTGAGTGGAGCCGATTTGTGGGACCTGGAGCGCCGCATGTTGCTGAAGCTGATGCGAAACCCCGAACTGATGCCTCCCGGCAGCGATGCCGAAGCTTTTTACAACGCCCGCCTCGGCACGGTGATGTATCAACTGGCCAGCGTTGAACAGGACTGGGAACAGACCATGCTTCCAGGTGCTGCTGACCAGTCGGCCATTGACAATTATCAGAACAGCATATTCGGCCTGCTGGATCAACTGGCTGCCATAGACGCCAATACCCCACAGCCTGCCAGCTTCCAGGAAGCCCTGGATTCCCTGCAGGTAGGTGCACGGGCCGCTGTGCTCTCCCAACTTCGCAGCACCCGCAACTCGCTGGATGCTGTGCTTGCAGGAATGTATGCCCAACGGACTGCCGACCTTGCCGCTGTACAAAGTACACTGGATGGGATCAACCCCTCCACCGTGTATGAAACCAACCGCAAACAGCTCTTCCAGATGCTAAGCGACTGGGGAGCCGGCCAGGAACCCGACTCCGCCGATCTGGCCTTCGTCAGAAGCCTGGCGGCACAGTGCCCATCGGAAGGAGGAGATGCGGTGGATTTCGCCCGGAACCTCTTGCCAGTCTGCGAACAGGGACAGTACCTGTCTGACGATCCTTCGGAGCCCTGCAACCGCAGCTTTTCGGCTGCCGAAGTTGAATCTCCCGGAAAAGTGTCGGTTCACCCCAACCCCACCACCTCCCAACTCCAGGTGGACTTTCCCGCAGCCACCAGCGGCACCCTGCGGTTGCTCAGCATTTCAGGTGTGGTGCTGCGAAGCTGGCAGGTCAAAGAAAGCCTCCGG
>RFGN01000306.1 GCA_003696645.1 Gammaproteobacteria bacterium
ATCCGCAAGCATGGTTATAATGGCAACCTGTCGCCCATCGAATACGAGCGGCGACACAATGAGAAGCTCAACGGTGTCTAGAAAAACGGTGGCGATTCATACAACCCTGACAGAGAATGCGATCAGAAGTCTGGTCGAGGAAGGCAAGGCTTCTGTTGGCTGTTTTGTGAAATGCCAGGATACCTACTTCTCGGAACTGTTAACTCTGACATGGCCTAGGGGACGGACCGACTTTGAGGCCGGCAAGCTACTCAACAGGGTGTCGCTCAGACCACTGGTTTGGATGAAATGTGACATCCCGGAATGGGATCCGGGAACCATTCACCCGGAATTCGAGCCTCCTGTGGCACTGAAACACGGAGATATCATCGCAATTGGTGATGAGCACATCATCTCGGTTGGGCGGGCGAAGCTGGCTCCGGTCGAAAGCATCTTCGAACTGGACAGTTCTCCTGATATTGCTGAAGGCATACTCCGGATTGAACTGGAGCGAGACAGAATCACGATTCTTGCCGGCGAGAATACACACGAGTCGATCCTGTTGCTGCGTGGACAGGCACAGGGGAAACCTGTTGTCATGAATGCCATATATCTTCCAGCTGTAATGGAAGTGCTTGACGCTCTGAGAGATGGTGGCGAACAGTATGAGGGACTGAGATGGTATTCGCCTTTCATGGCCCGTTGTGATTCCAAGGGGATTGATCCGGCAGCGGAAATGTCTCTTCTGGAGAGCGCCCAGTCACTCCTTGACTACCCCGTCCAGTTGCTATCGCAGATTGTCAAGGAGGATGAGTAATGGCGCCCACCCGCCTCAAATTTCTGTCCGAAGGCAGACTTTCCGAGCTCGCTAACAGTATTCCGGAGAATCTGGAACGATATACCAACGGGGACTTCCTCGACTTGGAACGTGAAAACGGGTGGGCCATCGAGACATCGACAGTTACGGTTGATCTGGAGCTTCTGGGAAAACTCGATGGTAGGTCACGCACCGCATCTGCCGACATTGAAAACTCGCTTATCCTGTACAGGGCCCTGAACGGTATGACCCCTGCACTGGCACGAGATGAACGAATTTGGGTGCGTCTTGCCCATATCGAATGCCTTGACTATGCCCGCGCAAGATGGCTTTCAGGATATACAGGAGATGCCCTTGAACAGCGGGTCCGGGATCACATGTTTGCACCAAATCTCACGACCATCCGTGACGATAACGCCCTGTCCCGTCTCTGGTGGAACGTTCATATTGCCACTATCGCAGACCCCGAGGATCCGGAAGGCGCACTGCGACTGATATTGAAGACTGCTGACATCCGAAACAATTTTGTCGAACGCACCGGCACTGTAAGCCGCAGGCCGCTTGCCAAAGCCGTGGTCCGTGCAATGCGCAACAATCCATGGATCACCTCAAGTGAACAGGCTTTCCGCGAATTCATGAAGACTCTCAATAGAGAAGGAGGAGGCGTTCTCTTTGAAGCTCTAGATGCTTCGGAAGCAGACTATTTCATCCATAAATGCATTTCTAACGCCAACCGCCATGTAAAGAATGCTACTAGCAATTCTCCAAAACCTTAAAAACCACCTCAGCTATTTGATGCGCCAGATAGGGAGGGACGGCATTCCCCACCTGAACATACTGCTGTGTCCTGTTACCTACGAAGAAATAATTATCCGGGAACGTCTGCAACCGGGCAGCTTCTCTGACCGTGAGACTCCGGCACTGGGCAGGATCATAGTGAATGAAGTAATGCCCATCTTTTGAGATATGGCTTGTGATTGTAGATGATTGGCGACATGCCGCCTGAACTCGAAAGCGATCGGCAAACTTGCCCGTATGCCAGTTACTATGGTCAGGTGCCAGTGCCGGTGGGAAATCCGTAGATCTAGGTGTCAGCCTCCCTTCAGGAGCAACTCTGGCAAAGCAGGCGCAGAACAGGTACCTTATCAGGTCAGAGCGCATATGGCCCCGAGTTTCATGATTACTCACCCCTGTCCAGACGGGATCCCTAAACCATTCTCGCAACCCCTCAGCCCTGACACCATCCGTTTCAGTAGTTGCCCAGACGGAACCACGATCGAGATGTTCAGATCCTATGGCTTCGACCGTTCTGGCCATGTAATCAGCAACTTCCTTCAACCCCGCTGATCTGACGTCACTGATAATTTTTCTGGATGAAGAGTGGATTGCATTTACCCATTGCTGAAAGCCATCTGGCTCCCTTGAAAGGCCACTTCTAAGCCTGGGCAGGTCGGCTATCGTTTCCCTAACCCTAGGAGAAGAAGCAGGGAGTAGGACTGTTGGTGTGAAAAGCCAAGATATATCGCTCCTTACACCCAGAAGGATCACCCGATGCCGTGCCTGGGGAACGCCGAAATTTTCCGCTCGAACAATGAAGTCGGATGCAGTCAACCCCCCATCACTGCCAGAACCACGATTCGTGACTAATGAAAATATCTGGTATTCCAGCTTCGGATCACCCCCTCCCGTGGCAAGTCCGGGCCGCCGAAGATCCTCCAAAATCTGACTGAAAATCCTGTTGCCTCCGACTCTTGCGGAAAGAATTCCCTTAACATTCTCCATCACGAAGACAGCAGGCCTGAATCGTTCAATGATGTTCAGATACTCCCTGTACAGAAAGTTCCGTTGATCATTCTCAGGCTCGTAGGACGAAATGCCCGCATTTCGCGCTCTTCCGACCAAAGAATAGGCTTGGCAGGGAGGCCCGCCAATCAGCACCCAATTGCCCGGAGTCTTTCCAAGAGCATCTCTGATGGCATTTTCAATGTCATGGTTATCTTCGCCAAGGGTCAGCTGGCGGGCTTCTCTGGAAGCTGCCCGGGACTGCCTTCTGAGATGAGAAAGTCTGAAAAGCTCATCCTTGGGCGTTTTCCCAAGCCTGCCCTGGAGAAAGTCATAATACTCCTGAGGTATCTCCCCTTTACCAAACTGGCGGTAAAAGGCCCTGAGTTCCAGTGTCTTATGCGCGCTGGATTCCTTTTCTATAGAGAGGGCTATTCGAAACGGATGCTCTCCCTCAGCGCTTTCAAAAGCAGAAAAGCCTTCACCCAATCCGCCAGGACCAGCAAACAGGTCAATAATTTTGATTTGTTCCGACATGCCCATAGGCTACCAGGAATATGTTGCGTAACCAGGATGTGATCTGATGGCTGATATTGTTGATCAATCAACGCGGTCCAAGATGATGGCGCGGATCGGAGGGAAAAACACTAAGCCCGAAATGATGGTCCGAAAATGGCTTCATCGAGCCGGGTTTCGTTTCAGACTGCATAGGAAAGACCTGCCTGGCACCCCAGACATCGTCCTTCCTAAATTCAAAACCGTGATCTTGGTGCATGGATGCTTCTGGCACAGGCATCCAGACTGCAAACTTTCATACACTCCCAAGTCTCGAGAGTCCGCATGGCGAAAAAAATTCTCAGAAAATGTCCGTCGCGATCAGAAAAACATAAAAGATCTCTCGGATCTGGGCTGGAAGGTTTTCATCGTCTGGGAGTGTGAAACAAGGAATCCAGAAGCATTTGAAAACAGGATGAACCAGATTGCTTCTTCACTGAACGAGCAACCCATACCTTATAATTTGCAGATCTGAACATATCAGTCAGCCACATCCAACTCAAAAAAGCCAAAGCAGAGCGAATATTAAACCGTCGGGGTTTGCTCTCCTCGAAGGGGAAGTCTGCGGCAGTCCGCTGCGAAATGGAATAAAAAAACCCGCCGGAGCGTTAGCTCAACGGCGGGTTTGTATAAAAATCCTGGCATCGACCTACTCTCCCATGGGGAACCCCACAGTACCA
>RFGN01000307.1 GCA_003696645.1 Gammaproteobacteria bacterium
ATGTCTGCGATCGTCGATCAGAGCGATGAGCGCAATACCGCGACCATCACCCAGGATGATGGCGAAGGCCTCCTGGCGACTGTCCTGCAGGACTCTGTCGATGCCACCGCTGCGGTGACCCAGAACCAGGGTCTGGATAACGAGGCCTGGATCAGCCAGCAGGATGAGTACAGTGCCACGCACCACAACACTGCCACCATTACCCAGGAACAGGGCGAGAACAACCTGGCCAAGATCCTGCAGGATGGCGGGGTGCATAACACGGCTGTCATCGCCCAGTACCAGGGCTCCGGCAATACCGCCGACATCATGCAGATGGGCGGTGAGCACAATACAGCCACCATCACGCAGTACTGATTCTGATGAACAGGGCAGCGTCCCAGGGAGGGCCCTCTCTCTCCCTCCCGGGGACAACCCCCTCTGCAGAACCTGAAACCAAGAAGAACAACAAAGAATAACAACAACAAAAAAACAATAACAATAACTACAAAACTCGCATGGGGGCGATATATCCCTGTCCCCCCATGCCGCTTTTTACTCTCCAAAGCTCTCCACGATAGATCCATGAAACCCTTTTCAGTTCAGTAAGATCATGGTGACTGTACTGAAACCGTTCAGGTCTGCCATAGGATGGCTGACTATTTCATCTTGTCCTGATAAAAGAGCATCGACAATCTTGAGGCTGAACGTTAAAATCTAGCGACAATCAGTTATCGATTCATGCGGGACATTATTGATAAGGCATGTCCCGTTTTTGCATGCAAGGGAGATTCATGTTCAAACCGGCCATTCTGGCACTTGAAGACGGCACCGTATTTGAGGGAGTATCAATCGGATATGCCACCATGTCTGTCGGTGAAGTGGTCTTTAATACGGCGATGACTGGTTATCAGGAGATCCTGACTGATCCCTCCTATGCCCGACAGATGGTCACCTTGACCTATCCGCATATCGGCAATACCGGTGTCAACGATGAGGATGAAGAGTCTGATCAGATTCATGCCGCTGGTCTGATTATACGCGATCTTCCTACTACCTATAGTAACTGGCGCGCCAAGAGCAGCCTGGGTCAGTATCTGAAAAACCGCAAGACTCCCGGAATTGCCGAGATTGATACGCGTAAACTGACCCGGCTATTGCGTGAAAAGGGGGCGCAGAATGGGTGCCTGATGGCAGGAGAGATCGATATTGAGGTCGCCCTGAACGAGGCCCGCGCCTTTCCGGGACTGAAGGGGATGGATCTGGCAAAAACAGTCACGATCACTGAGAAAAAGTCCTGGCAAGAAGATATTTCCGATATCTCTCCCCACAAGGTTTCCGTGGTAGTGCCGATGGCTGATGCCCACTATCGCGTGGTGGCCTATGATTTTGGAGTGAAGCGAAATATTCTGAGACTGCTGACAGCATATGGCTGTGATGTGACCCTGGTCCCGGCAACAACACCGGCAAGGGATGTCATGGCGATGCAACCCGACGGCGTCTTTTTATCCAATGGTCCAGGCGATCCCGAGCCCTGTGATTATGCCATCGAGGCGATCCAGTCCATCCTGTCTCACCGGGTTCCGGTATTTGGCATCTGTCTTGGGTATCAGTTATTGTCGCTCGCCAGTGGGGCCAAGACCATGAAAATGAAATTTGGCCATCATGGTGCCAATCATCCTGTGCAGGATCTTGATACCGGAAAGGTCCTGATTACCAGTCAGAATCATGGTTTTGCCGTCGATGAAGCATCACTTCCCGATTGCCTGCGAGCAACGCATCGCTCCCTGTTTGACGGGAGCCTTCAGGGCGTGGAACGCACAGATGTCCCAGCCTTCGGGTTTCAGGGCCATCCTGAAGCGAGTCCAGGCCCGGTAGATATCGACAGTCTGTTTGCACGATTTATCCGTCTGATGTGGAAACAGAGAGGGGTCTAGGCATGCCAAAACGCAAGGATATTCAACGAATACTTATTATTGGTGCAGGCCCTATCGTGATTGGTCAGGCCTGTGAATTCGACTATTCCGGCGTCCAGGCCTGCAAGGCGCTGCGTGAGGAGGGTTATGAGGTAATCCTGGTCAACTCCAATCCTGCCACCATCATGACAGACCCGGAGATGGCTGATGCAACCTATATCGAACCGGTCAACTGGCGATCTGTAGAACGAATCATCGAGAAAGAGAAACCCGATGCGATTCTGCCTACAATGGGTGGTCAGACGGCATTGAACTGTGCTCTGGATCTGGCCCATCAGGGTGTCCTCAAAAAATTTGGAGTCGAACTGATTGGTGCCTCTCCCGATGCCATCGACATGGCGGAAAACCGGGATCGATTTCGCAAGGCGATGGCCGATATCGGCCTCAAGACCCCTGAATCGTATGTGGTACATGACCAGAATGAGGCCGATGCCGCCCTGGATGCCATCGGCTTTCCCGTGATCATCCGGCCCTCATTTACATTGGGGGGGTCCGGTGGTGGGGTGGCCTATAATCGTGAGGAGTTTGCCGAGATCTGTCAGAGAGGCTTCGATCTTTCTCCAACTCACGAATTGCTGATTGAGCAGTCTGTGCTGGGCTGGAAGGAATTCGAGATGGAGGTGGTCAGAGATCACCGGGATAATTGCATCATTGTCTGTTCCATCGAGAATCTCGATCCAATGGGAATACATACGGGAGACTCCATTACCGTTGCCCCTGCCCAGACCTTGACCGACAAGGAATACCAGCGTCTTCGTAACGCATCAATTGCCGTCTTACGAAAGATTGGTGTGGACACCGGGGGCTCCAATGTCCAGTTCGCGGTCAATCCTGACAATGGTGAAGTCATCATTATCGAGATGAACCCGAGGGTGTCACGTTCTTCCGCTCTGGCCTCAAAGGCGACCGGTTTCCCTATCGCCAAGATTGCCGCCAAGCTGGCAGTCGGGTTTACACTGGATGAATTGCGGAATGATATCACCGGTGGAAGGACGCCGGCATCATTTGAGCCCACCATAGATTATGTCGTGTGCAAGATGCCCCGTTTTGCCTTTGAGAAGTTCCCTCAGGCCGAGGCATTATTGACTACCCAGATGAAATCGGTGGGCGAGGTGATGGCAATTGGCCGAACCTTTCAGGAATCATTGCAAAAGGCATTGCGTGGTCTTGAGGCTGACTATGATTGCCTGCAGGAGATGATCCCGCCGGATACCGAAGACCGAGAGAGTATTCTGACCCGTGCACTGGGGCAGAATCGCCCTGACCGTCTGTTGTATGTGGCCGATGCCTTCCGGCATGGAGTTTCACTGGAACAGGTCTACAAGATCACTTCCATCGATCCCTGGTTTCTTTCCCAGATTCAGGAACTGATCGAACATGAATCTAGAATATCCTTGAAAAAGAGTATCCATGACATTGATAAAGAATTTCTTTATGAAACAAAACGTCGTGGTTTTTCGGATCGCAGAATTGCCCAGTTACTGAATACCGACGAAACGGTTATACGAAACCATCGCTGCAAATTGGGGGTCCATCCTGTTTTCAAGCGGATTGACACCTGTGCGGCGGAATTTGCAACGGATACGGCCTACCTCTACTCTACCTATGAAGAAGAGTGTGAAGCCCGTCCAACAGAGAAAAGGAAGGTGATCGTATTGGGGAGTGGCCCCAACCGTATTGGCCAGGGGATTGAATTTGATTACTGTTGTGTACACGCCGCAATGGCCATACGTGAGGCTGGTTTGGAAGCCATCATGGTGAACTGCAACCCTGAAACCGTGTCAACTGATTTTGATACCTCTGACAGACTGTATTTTGAACCCCTGACACTGGAAGATGTGTTTGAAATCATCCGGATCGAACGGCCAGAGGGAGTAATCGTCCAGTTTGGAGGACAGACTCCTCTGAAGTTGGCGGAAGGATTGGTTGATCTGAACGTGCCGATTCTGGGTACTTCTCCGGATGCCATCGATCTGGCAGAGGATCGTGAACGATTCAAGGCCCTGGTTGAAACACTTGACCTGATGCAGCCAGCAAATGGCTTGGCGACCACTCTCGAAGAAGCGCTTGCCGTTTCATCCAGGATCGGTTTTCCATTGATGGTCAGGCCTTCTTACGTATTGGGCGGGCGTGCCATGGAAATCGTTTACGATGAAATCAGCCTGAAAAATTATATTGAAACAGCCGTTGAGGTCTCCAACGATCGGCCGGTCCTTCTGGACCGTTTTCTGGACAATGCCATCGAGGTCGACGCCGATGTGGTGAGTGATGGCGAAGATGTGGTCATTGGAGGGATCCTGGAGCATATTG
Source organism: Gammaproteobacteria bacterium (assembly GCA_003696645.1). Classification (GTDB taxonomy): domain Bacteria; phylum Pseudomonadota; class Gammaproteobacteria; order J025; family J025; genus J025. The sequence goes on from RFGN01000307.1 coordinate 4,266, forward strand.
AACAGGCTGGGGTACATTCCGGGGATTCTGCATGTTCGATCCCACCATTTTCATTGTCGGCCTCTGTCCAGGATGAGATTCGTTCCCAGCTGGTTCGGTTGGCAAAGGCTATCCACGTTCTGGGACTGATGAACGTCCAGTTTGCTGTACAGGATGATACGGTCTACATCATCGAGGTCAATCCCCGGGCGTCCCGAACTGTTCCTTTTGTTTCCAAGGCCATTGGGCGTTCACTGGTCAAGATAGCAACACGTTGCATGCTTGGAGAATCTCTGCAGAGTCAGGGTGTGACAGGCGAACGTATTCCACAGTATTTTTCTGTCAAGGAGGCCGTTTTCCCTTTCTCGAAATTTCAGGGTGTCGATCCACTTCTTGGACCAGAGATGAAATCAACGGGCGAAGTAATGGGAATAGGAAGACGGTTCGCAGAGGCCTTTTCAAAGGCACAGGAAGGTGCCGGAGCCAGCTTGCCGGAAAATGGGAAGGTTTTTGTCAGTGTTCGGGACGCCGACAAACCCCATATTGTGGATTTGGCCAGAACACTAGTTGACAAGGGGTTTGAGGTGATTTCAACAACCGGGACGGCCGCCTATCTTGAATCCCATGGCGTTGCGGTAGAACCGATCTTCAAGATGGGAGAAGGGCGCCCCAACGTGATTGATGCCATCAAGAATGGAGAGATTGCATTGATCATCAATACAACACAGGGTGCCCAGGCCATAGCGGATTCCTATTCAATACGCCGTGAGGCACTGAATCGTGGGGTTGCCACCACTACCACCCTCGCCGGGGCACGTGCAACCTGTCTTGCTCTGAGGGAAAAATGTATACTTATAAATAGCTTACAGGAATTACATGAGGAATATGTGAAATGAATCGTGTACCAATGACCAAACAGGGAGAGGCGCAACTTCGGGAAGAGCTGCAGCATCTCAAGACCGTACGCAGGCCTGCAGTGGTCCAGGCCATTGCCGAGGCCAGGGAACATGGTGATCTGAAAGAAAATGCAGAGTATCACGCGGCAAGGGAAGAACAGGCCTTCATAGAAGGGAGAATCAAGGAGATTGAACACAAATTGTCTATCGCCGAAATCATCGATCCCAGCAAGCTCAATCCGGGTGGGCGAATCATATTCGGGGCCACGGTTGTGCTGATGAACCTGGATACCGAAGAGGAGGTTGAATACATGATCGTGGGCGAAGATGAAGCCGATATCAAATTATCCAAGATATCCGTGGCCTCGCCAATAGCCAGGGCATTGATCGGAAAATCAGAGGGAGATGTGGCAGAGGTTCAGGCGCCCGGTGGCGTGGTCGAATACGAGGTTATAGAGGTCAGATATCAAGACTAGACCAATTTTTGAACGCCTTCCTGGCGTATTTTCTGATGTACTGATCGTGGCATGGATTGGCAGCCTGTGGACCATAGGGTACCTGGTTGTTCCCATTCTGTTTCAGATGCTTGACAAGAAGCTTGCTGGTCAGTTGGCAGGTCAGATGTTTGTCGTCGAGTACTGGATGGGGTGTGCCTCAGCTGTACTGTTGATCATTCTGGAAAGGTCTCTGAATTCTGAAATTCCGTTACGCTTCTGGATAGCCAGTGTCGGACTCTTCATTCTTGATCTGGTTCAATTGTTCGTGATTCATCCGATGATTGTTGCCGTCAAGCAGGAAATAGCCCAAGGTGCTGATCTGAACAGTCGGTTTGCCACACTGCATGCTATCGGTTCGATATTGTATTTGCTGATGTCGTTGCTGGGATTGATGCTGGTGCTGACTCATTTTCGGAGTCTTGATTCAGAAGGGGTAAAGGGGCATGGATGAACTGACAACGTTACAGAAGATCGCCGTATGGGCCCTGCCTGTCATATTTGGTGTCACGGTTCATGAGGCGGCACATGGTTGGGTAGCGAATAAGCGAGGTGATTCTACTGCAAGGCTGCTTGGACGGCTGACACTTAATCCACTCCGTCATATCGATCTGATTGGGACACTGTTGTTGCCCGCTCTGATGATGATCATGACCAATTTCATATTCGGTTGGGCCAAACCTGTACCGGTAAACGAAGCCAATCTGAAGCAACCAAAACGTGACATGGCACTGGTAGCCCTGGCTGGCCCCACTGCCAATCTCCTGATGGCTGTGTTGTGGGCCATGGTGATGGCGGCAGGAAAGGCGTCGGCAGGCGTTGTTCCCTATGTTGCGTTGCCCATGATCTATATGGGTAGCGCAGGTGTCCTGATCAACGGGATTCTGATGCTGCTGAACCTCCTTCCCATCCCGCCTCTTGATGGAAGCCGGGTGTTGATGTGGCTATTACCTGATTCTCTTTCCAACATGTTGCGACAGCTTGAACCCTACGGCTTCGCCATCCTCATTCTGCTGCTGGTTACCGGTGTCCTCGGGCAGATTTTGTTACCAGCACTCAATCTTTTTCTTGAGTTTTTTGGAGTACACTAATCCGATATGTCAACTGTATCATCACAAAACCAACGTGTTCTCTCTGGCATGCGCCCGACTGGGCAGATCCATCTGGGACATTACCACGGGGTACTGAAGAACTGGTTGGAACTGCAACAGGAATTTGAATGTTTCTTCTTTGTGGCCGATTGGCATGCCCTGACAACGCATTATGAACAGAGTGGGCATCTGTATGATTACAGTGAAGAAATGGTCTTGACCTGGTTGGCCTGTGGTATCAACCCGACATCATCGATCCTGTTTCTGCAGTCACAGGTTCCGGAGCATGCTGAACTGCATGTACTCTTGTCGATGATCACGCCGCTCAGCTGGCTGGAGAGGGTTCCCAGTTATCGGGACCAGCAGGAAAAACTCAAGGATCTGGATCTGGATACCTTTGGTTTTCTTGGTTATCCCTTGTTGCAAAGTGCCGATATCCTGATCTACAGGGCCGGCAGGGTGCCGGTTGGCGAGGATCAGGTAGCACATGTCGAGCTGACACGCGAGATAGCGCGCAGGTTCAATCATATCTATGGCAAGGATGACGGCTTTATAGAGAAGGCCGAGGCGGCTATCGCCAAACTGGGGAAAAAACAGGCAGCCATCTACCAGAATCTGCGTCAGGCCTATCAGCAGGATGGTGATCATGATGCCCTGAAGAAGGCAAGACACCTGATCGATTCTCAAAAGAATATCACCATAAACGATCAGGAGAGGCTATTGGGATATCTGGAAGGAGGGGGAAAGGTCATTCTGCCCGAGCCTGAGGCCATGCTTACCAGAGCTGCCAAGGTTCCGGGTCTGGATGGCCAGAAGATGTCAAAATCCTACAAGAACACGATAGCCCTTCTAGATGATAGTGAAACAGTTGAAAAGAAGATCAAGACCATGCCTACTGATCCAGCTCGTGTACGCTTGAAGGATCCTGGCAATCCCGATAAATGTCCTGTCTGGGAGTGGCACCAGCAATATTCTTCTGAAGATGTCAGAACCTGGGCGGAGCAGGGATGTCGTCAGGCCGAGATTGGCTGCCTGCAATGCAAGGGCCCTATTATAGATATGGTGCAAAAGACGCTGACACCCATCAGGGAGAATGCCGAGGAATATCGCAAGGACAAGGATCTGGTCAGAGGGATTCTTGAAGAGGGGGCAGACAAGGCCAGATCGGTTGCTGCCGAAACCCTCGGTGAGGTCAGACGCTCGATTGGTCTGCGGAGATGAATACGGGAGTTCTTTCTGTACAATCTGACAAGGGAAGCATGCCTCTCGCTGTAGTGCAGGGCAAGCCTGTCACCGAGACACCTGGCGATCTCTATATACCTCCCGAAGCACTGCGTGTTTTTCTGGAGTCTTTTGAAGGTCCGCTTGATCTGTTGCTGTATTTTATCAAGCGGCACGATTTCGATATTCTCAATATCTCCATTGCCCGAATCACCGCACAGTATATGGAATATATCGAACTGATGCAGGAGATGAAACTGGAGCTGGCAGGGGAATATCTTGTCATGGCCGCCTTGCTGGCAGAGATCAAGGCCCGTTCGCTTCTGCCGAAACACGAAGAGATACAGGAAGATGAGGAGGATCCCCGTGCTGAATTGATTCGCCGGTTGCAGGAATACGAACAGTTCAGATTGGCTGCCGAAAATCTGGACGACCTGCCCCGGGTGGATCGGGATATTTTTCCGGTACAGGCGGATCACAGCAATATTCCGGTTGAACGTCCCAAACCTGTTGTGTCCATGGAGCAATTGGTCAAGGCCCTGCAGGAAGTGATGACACGCGCAAAAAAGTTTGCCGATCACCATGTACGTATGGAAGCGCTTTCTGTTCGGGAAAGAATGACCAGTATTCTCGACCGTCTGGGCGAGAAGAACACTATGGAGTTCAAGGAACTGTTTACATTGAACGAAGGCAGGAATGGTGTCATCGTCAGCTTTCTGGCAATTCTTGAACTGATAAAGGAGTCCTTGATTCACTTTCATCAGTCTGAGCCCTTGTCCCCCATTCATGTCAGTCTGATCAGTCATGAGTAGTCATACAGAAGACAGGATTGAATGCCTGCTGGAAGCAGCCATCCTGGCCTCAGACCAGCCAGTCAGCCTGGAAAGACTGTGTACCATTCTTTTTAGGGATGATTCGGTTGATCGTCGCCAGATCAAGGAGGCCCTTGAGCGGCTTCAGGTTCGTTATCAGGATCGGGGTATACAACTCAATCATGTCGCGTCCGGATATCGCTTTCAGGTCAACCAGAAACTTGCACCAGATCTGGCGCGCCTGTGGGAGACACGCCCACCACGTTATTCACGTGCCTTGCTGGAAACCCTGTCGATAATCGCCTATAAACAGCCCATTACCCGGGGTGAGGTTGAACGTATTCGGGGCGTCAGTGTTTCTGGTTCAATCATGAGAACATTGCTGGACCATGAATGGATCAAGGTTGTAGGTCATCGTGATGTTCCTGGAAGACCGGCACTCTATGGCACAACCAAAATGTTTCTGGATTATTTCAATCTGCGCTCTCTCAGTGAACTTCCAGCCCTGCCGGATGTGGGCCTGAATCATCAGGATATTATGGAGACTCAGATTGAAGAGCAGGAAGTGGGCGATAATCCTGCAGCCGGGCAGGACATGTCGGTAAAAACCGATTCTTCACATGAGAGTGTGATGACCGAAACCCATGCAAATCAGAATCATGATTCAATCCATTGAGCAGAACTAGCAAATGGAGGAAAGGATCCAGAAGGTATTGTCACGTGTTGGCCTGGCTTCCCGGCGTCAGGTGGATCGATGGTTGCAGGAGGGTCGGCTGAGAATCAATCAGCGTCAGGCAAAACCGGGAGACCGAATGGGTCCACATGACCGGGTTTATCTGGACAATAGATTGCTGAAGATCAGGGTACAGCAGGATCCTGTTCCCCGTGTTCTACTGCTCAATAAACCGACTGGCACGATCTGTAGTCGAAAGGACCCTGAACATCAATCCAGCGTGTATCGGTTATTACCAAAAATTCGTTCACAACGATGGGTCATGGTCGGTAGACTGGATCTCAATACTTCTGGTTTACTGCTTTTCACCAATCATGGTGAACTTGCGCATCGTCTCATGCATCCATCATCCAATCTGCGCAGAGGGTACCAGGTAAGGGTCTTTGGAGAACCTGACGATGCTGTCCTTGAGCGACTTGCAACGGGTGTAGAACTGGAAGATGGCATGGCCCGTTTTGACAAGATCATTCCCATTCAAAAAGAACATGGCCGGAACCAATGGTTTTACGTGGAGGTCAGTCAGGGACGTCATCGAATGGTTCGTCGCCTTTGGGGTTCACAGGATATCCAGGTCAGCCGTTTGATCAGGGTGCAATATGGCCCCCTGAGTTTTTCCAGGCATATCCCGCCTGGCCGTTATGAAGAACTCTCTCCCGGGCAGGTGAATGCACTGCTGAGACAGATGAAATTGGCCTGAGCCTTGGTCGTCTTTGCAGCGGAGCATATATACAGGCTGCTTTTGCAGACCCACGGTAAACAGGGCTGGTGGCCAGCCGATTCGGTCTTTGAGGTCGTGATCGGATCCGTGTTGACACAGAATACGGCCTGGAAGAACGTCGAAAAGGCCATTCTTCAGTTAAAAAAGGTTTGCCCTCTGGATGCTCATTACATACTGAAGCTTGGTCATGATGCATTGGCTGATGCCATACGTCCCAGTGGTTATTTCAATATCAAGGCGAAACGACTCAGAAATATCTGTGAGTGGTGGATAGACTGGTGCTCACAAGATAATAGCTCGAAGAACACCGACGAGATCAGAAAATCCCTTCTCAAGGTCAATGGTATTGGCCCGGAAACGGCAGATGATATTCTCCTGTACGCCTTGGGCAGGCCCGTATTTGTCATTGATACCTATACACGACGGATTTTTGAACGACTTGGACTTGTCGAAGCCGATTGGAATTACGAAACACTTCGTCAATGGTTTGAGACATCATTGGCTACTGCCACTGCTGACTCGGATCGGGTACAATTATTCAATGAATATCACGCCCTGATCGTCAAACATGCCAAGGATATCTGTCAGAAAAAACAACCTCTATGTGAACAGTGCTGCTTGCAGGTTGGATGTTCATATGCACATCGATCGAGATCATGTCATTTGAACTGAGCCTGGCCTTGCGTTATTTGATTGCAAAACGTAGCAATCAGTTTATCGCCTTTATTTCGGTCATTTCGGTATTGGGCATTACTCTTGGTGCCACAGTTCTGATTACAGTTCTGTCCGTTATGAATGGTTTTGAAAAAGAGATTCGGGTCAGGATTCTTGGTGCGACCTCGCATGCCAAAATTGAATCACGACGTGGCATTGAAGATTGGCAGGGGCTTGTCAGCCGAGTCAGGAAGGAAAAACAGATTACAGGCGCTGCACCATTTGTTCGGGGTGAGGGAATGATCTCCTTTCAGAATCGGACAAAGGGTGTTCTGGTGAGAGGGGTCATACCAGATCTCGAGGATACTGTAACCCGTTTTTCTTCCCATATGGTTGCTGGTCAGATGAAAAATCTTAGATCTGGGCGATTCGGAATAGTGATTGGAGAAGAAATGGCTATGGCATTGGGGGTCAACCTTGGAGATATGGTGACGCTGGTGACTCCCGACACCAGCTTTTCTCCACTCGGAACGCTTCCCAGGCTTAAACGTTTTGAAGTTGTCGGGATCTTCAAGCTGGGTATGTTCGAATATGACAGCAGTCTGGCATTGCTTCATCTTGATGACGCAGAAAAACTCTACCGCAAGAACCGCGCAGATGGCGTGCATCTGAAAATCGAGGATATTCTCGACGCGCCCAGGGTCGTGGCTGATCTGCAATCACGAATGCATTCAGGGTATCGTTTTACAGACTGGACCCATGAGCACGTCAATTATTTCAAGGCAGTCAAGACCGAGAAGAGGGTCATGTTTATACTGCTGATCCTTGTTGTGGCCGTTGCCGTATTCAATATTATTTCTACAATGGTCATGATCGTTGCCGAGAAGGAGACCGATATTGCGATACTGCGAACCCTCGGGGCCCAGCCAAGGAGTATCATGATGGCCTTCATGATCCTTGGAATGCTTATTGGCAGTATTGGTGTATTCTTTGGTGTCATGGGTGGAATCGGACTTTCTCTGCAGATAGATTCCATCGTTGCCTGGGTTGAACAGACCTTCAGAATCAGTTTTTTTCCTGCTGATGTCTATTACATCAGTGATCTTCCTTCCGACCTTCACTGGGAAGATGTCATCAAGGTTGCCTCCATCTCATTTATCCTGACCATCCTGGCGACAATCTATCCTGCCTTCAAGGCAACCCAGCTTCAACCAGCGGAGATTCTCAGGAATGACTGAGAACAGGGATGGAAAAGAAATCCGCTGCATTGCCTTGCAAAAGTCGTTCATGCAGGGTAGAGAATGTCTGCAAATACTGAACAATATCGACCTTGAGATCAGAAAGGGTCAGAGTGTCGCCATATTGGGCAGCTCTGGATCAGGAAAAACGACTCTCCTGCAACTGCTTGCCGGATTGGACCGGCCAGATGGCGGTGTTGTTTCCATCCATGGTGTTGATATTCACCGACTTTCCGAGACTCAAAGATGCTCTTTCAGAAATCTGCACATGGGTTTCGTTTTTCAGTTTCATCATCTCCTTCACGATTTCAGTGCACTGGAAAATGTACTCATGCCCTGGAAAATTCGCCGACAGGTCGGAAAAACAGAGATGGACAGGGCGATATATCTGCTGGAGCAGGTCGGATTGACCCACCGCCTCAAGCATCGTCCTGCCCAGCTTTCAGGAGGTGAAAGGCAGCGAGTAGCCGTTGCACGTGCTTTGGTCACAGAACCGGATTTTGTTCTGGCCGATGAACCAACAGGAAATCTTGATCAGAAAATGGCGCATAACGTGCAAGATCTGATCCTTGATCTTCAAAAAAACATGGGGTTTTCGTTGATGGTGGTGACCCATGATGAACTGTTTGCCAACAGGCTGGACCGGGTACTGTTGCTGGAGAATGCCAGATTGATTGAACATTATGGGTAGTGAAGAGAAAAAAATTTCTGAAGAAATTGAACAGCTCAGATCCGAGATCAGAATACATAATGAGCACTACTATCTACGTGATAATCCTGTTATCAGTGATGCAGAATATGATCGTCTGTTCAGACGGTTACAGGAACTTGAGGCCAAGTATCCAGAGCTGATCACTCCAGATTCTCCGACACAGCAGGTTGGCGCCCATCCTGAGAGGCAATTTTCCAGCGTACAACATGCACAACCCATGTTGTCACTCAATAATGTCTTTTCTGAGCAAGAGTTGGTCGATTTTGATCTTCGAATAAGAAAGATTTTGGGTAAAGATCATATCGAATACCTGGCCGAGCCAAAGATGGATGGACTGGCAATCAGTCTATTGTATGTGAGGGGTGAACTGAGAGTTGCTGCAACTCGGGGTGATGGCAGAACTGGAGAAAATGTTACAGGCAATGTCAGAACCATTTCTTCTATCCCCGGAAGATTATTGGTTGGCAATCCACCGGAAAGTATCGAAATCCGTGGAGAAATCTACATGAACAAGGCAGATTTCCAGGAACTCAATCGTCGACAGTCCCTTGCCGGTGAAAAGCTTTTTGCGAACCCACGCAATGCTGCTGCCGGTAGTCTGAGACAACTTGACCCTGCAGTGACCGCAAGGAGGCCATTGTCCATGATGTGTTACGGAATTGGGGCAGTTCAGGGTGGGCCGAAATTTCAAAGACAGGACGAGATTCTGGACTATCTTGCAGAATGTGGATTCAATGTGAACGAGCTTCGTAGCGTGGAAAGTGACATATCTGGATGTATGGCCTATTTCCGCAGGATAGAACAACAGAGAGCCCAGCTTCCCTACGATATCGATGGGGCAGTATATAAGGTCAATTCTCTCGACCTGCAGAATGAATTGGGGACCCTGTCACGGGCACCACGGTGGGCGATTGCACACAAATTTCCGGCCGAAGAGGCGGTCACAGAGGTCAGGTCGATTGATGTACAGGTCGGGAGAACAGGAGTGCTTACCCCCGTTGCCCGTTTATTGCCAGTAACGGTAGGCGGTGTAACCGTGAGCAATGCAACCCTGCATAATCAGGATGAATTGAATCGCAAGGATATCCGGATTGGCGATACTGTGGTGGTGCGTCGTGCCGGAGATGTGATCCCTGAAGTGGTCAGGGTCGTACTTGAAAAACGTCAAGAAGGATCTCGGCCATTTTCAATCCTGGAGAGATTCCCGAACTGCCCTGTTTGTGGCTCTCCGGTCAGGCAGGTAGAGGGTGAAGTGGCGATACGGTGTAGCGGTGGTCTGAAATGCCCTGCACAGATCAAGCAGAGGCTATGGCATTTTGCATCGAGGAAGGCCATGGATATCGATGGAATGGGCGAGAAACTGATCAGTCAGCTCGTCGATTCGGGAAGATTGAAGCGTTTTTCTGACATTTACCGGCTGAAAGAACGTGATCTGATGGATATGGACAGGATGGCGGAAAAATCCGCACAAAATATATATGAGTCCATTCAGAATAGCCGGAAAGTATCACTTTCCAGATTCATCTATGCCCTGGGTATTCCTCAAGTCGGGGAAGCGACCGCACATGCTCTCAGCCAGCATTTTTGTTCACTCGACAGACTGATTTCTGCTGACTTGGAGTCATTGACAAAGGTGCCGGATATTGGGCCGGTGGTTGCGGCAGAGATCCGGCAGTTTTTTGATGACAGTGATAACCGCAAGGATATTGATACCCTGGTAGAGAAGCTCAATATCCAGGAACCCGAGTCAGACAGCAAAGCGGTGGATTCCAG